>JBEAXB010000069.1:0-7244 GCA_041160045.1 Actinomycetota bacterium | reverse complement strand
CTAGTGTTCTGACATGACCGATGCCGACACGTTCTATTCTCTACTTTCCACCACGCGTTCGATTCGCCGCATCAGCGACAAACCCGTGGACGATGCGACGCTCGAACGTATTTTGCAAGCCGCTGTTTGGGCGCCAAGTGGCGGCAACCGCCAGCCCTGGCGAATGATCGTCGTACGCGACAGGGAACTAAAGCAAAAGTTGAGTGACCTGTATTCGGAGGAGTGGGCCAAATACGTGGAAATGAACATGTTGCGTGTCGAAGGCATGCCCGACAACATCGTCGAACAAGTTCGATCCGGTTTGGCAATCGGTACGCGTCTGGCCGAGGGGCTCGCCGATGTTCCTGTTGTCGTCATGTTCCTGCACGACCCTCGTGAAGTGTTCGTTACCGATGGAAACCTCGGACGCACGTCAGTAGTTGGCGGGGCATCTCTGTATCCCGCCGTGCAAAACCTGCTCTTGGCCGCCCGTGCCGAAGGATTAGGCGGAGTACTCACCACATTGATTTCAAGTGTCGAACCGCAAGTCCGCGAAGTTCTTTCCGTTCCCGAACCATGGGGTGTCTATGCCATGGTTCCGCTCGGCTACCCGATGGGAAAGCATGGACCATTACGTCGTGCACCGCTGTCACACATGGTGAAGTACGACCGCTGGTCTGACTAACTATCTCGCCATTCGACATTTGTTGGCCAACGGCCAACTCCGCCGTGTTCGCTGAGAAATCCGGTGAGCGTTCGGTTCGCATGTTCCATTCGCCAGGTGAGCATCGCTTGTGCCTCGCGCAGGACAACGTCGCTGTCAGTCGTCATCGTGCGCCATGTGCTGTCGGCCTCAAGATCGAAACATAACCAGTCGCCATCTCCGAATTGCACGTATGCATGAGTATCGCTGCGGCGCACTGCAAGATTCAATTGCTCAAGCCGGCGCTTCCATGGCCACTCGTATCTGTCCATCGGAATGAGCGCAAAACGCCAGTCGTATTCCCAGTGCGCAGCATCTCGCCACCACTCGGGTTCTGTTGATTGCAGAAATGGCGTTAATGGCAAGCCATCGCACTGTGCTGGAAGGGCCATGCCCATTGCCTCGCACAATGTGGGCATGATGTCGATGTTCTCGGTGAATTTGTCGACAACAGTGCCGAAGGCTTCAGGATGAAGAGGGTCGCGCACAATGCCCACGACATGTTGGCTTGTTTCCCAGTAGCCAACTTTTTCACGCAACCCGTGGTCACCCAACAGTTCGGCATGATCTGCAACAACGACGATCATCGTGTTGTCCCATTCGCCGGATTCGACCAACCAATCCCACACCCGACCAAGTTGATGATCCACCTCGCTCACCATGCCGAAATACTGTGCCCGCATGTGCGCCATCTCGGCTGCATCAGTCGGAGCCTTGGTGCCATCCAGCATCAACATCACTTCGTGGAATGGATGAACGCTCTCAGCCCTCGCAATCGGTTCGCCCACCGATTCGGGTGGATACATCGTGGAGAATTTTCCGGCAGCCGAATACGGTGGATGCGGCCGCAGATAACTGGCATGCGCAAACCAACCACTGTTCTGTTTGCCCATCCAATCAATCAGTTCATTTGTCAGGAAAGCCGAGACGCTGACGGACTCGGGGCGCTCATGTTCGGTTTCCAGCAGTTGCAGAATGTGAGGCGAAGCGTCGTATCCGTTGTCAGACAAAAATGGTCAGACAAAAATGTGCGCCACGGGTCATGCGCTCCGGTCAGGTCGAGGCCGCTTTCGAACCCGGGAAGGATTCCCTCGTACGTACTGAGCCGCACGTCATCTGCACCGGTAGTGACACGAGGGTCAATCGATTGATCGGTGTAACCAAACAACGTGGGGTTGTATCCGGCGCGTCGTGCAGCCAATGCAATGTTGTCGAAGCCTGCGTCGAGCGGAGTTCCGTTTGCTACCACTCGATGATTCATCTGGTACATGCCCGTATACAACGACGCTCTGCCCGGGGCGCACGGCGATGCTTGGCTGTAATGACGCGACAGTCGCACACCAGCAGCACACAAACGATCAAGGTTAGGTGTTTGCACTACTGGGTGCCCGGCCGCCGACAAACAATCACCGCGAAATTGATCAAGCGTGATCAGAAGAACGTTACGCGCCATGACAATTACTCCATCGTCTTTGGACGTTGCCCGGTTGCGAGGAATGTTCTAATTTCGCGAATCGCCAAAGGATCCTGAGCGGTAAAAATGTGTCCGCCTTCATACACCGACATTGTGGCGTCCTCGATAAGCCTGATGATGGCTTCTGAGTTAACAGGGGGTGCGATCCCATCAAATTTTCCCGCTGTCACGAATGTCGGAGCGGTGATCAGATGCAACCGATCAGCCACATCATGGCCGATACGCGCACCGAGTTGCAGCCGTTCACCACGGATGGTGTCGGCACTCTTTTGCACAGCTGCCTGCTCACCACGCATGCGTACCATCGCGGCATCATCAGGGTGTGTTGCCAACCACTCTGGCGTGTACCTGCTGTCTGTCAATACAGTCACTTTTGCATTTCGTTCGGCAGCACTCAGCACACCCAATTCGTGCAACGGATACGACGAACCAGCATCACCACCTGCAGATGTGCAGAGCAACGCAAGGCGTTCCACACGATTCGGATACGTGACTGCAAACTCCTGAGCAACCATGCCGCCAAAACTGATGCCGATTACTGCGCAACTGCTCCAACCAAGATGATCGAGCAATGTCGCACCATCGGATGCATATTGCGCCATCGTGTACGGACCTTCAGGAATCGAAGTCAGACCAAGCCCACGCTGGTCGTGAGCCAACACTTCGCATTCCTTCGACAACGCCTTGATCAACAATTGTGACGACTCCAAAGTCGCACCCGATCCATTGAAAAAGAGAACGCGCGGACCTGCTCCGGTGATCTGATAATTGATCGAAATCTCATCACGTTCGAAAATTGGCATGTTCCAAGTCTCGCATCCGATGGGGTATCCACCATTCACGGGCGAATACGCGCAAACATCAGGTTCGTGCAGACATTCATCGACGGAGTCAAGCGATCGCTCGACGAGCATCACGATTCGCTGACATGGCGTCGCGTCACTGTGCCGGGCCTCGATGTGGCCTGGGTGGGCATGCATGTTCCAGTTGTTGATACTGGCGGACGCCCGTGGGTGTGGGAAGTAGTGACACCCGAGCAATATGGCGCTTCCCATCGCATGCAAGACGACCCAATGGTTCTTCCTGTTTCCCACGACACGGTTGTTGCCGAAGTGAACCATCTCGATCATTCGGGGCCAATCATGCGAATGCAGGTTCCCGTGCGCGAGGCCCCCAGCACCATCAGTTTGGCAAATGGTCCGGATTCGTCAGGACCCTGGTCGGTTCGTCTCGAGACTGGGTGGACCATCCAAGCTTTGGGCAGCGCCGCTCAATGCTGGATCGACCGAGAAACCTCGGGAACTGCCCGTCTGACAACCCCTGAACCGGCACTTCCTTCCCACCAGCGTTATCAGTTGCATCCTGCTATTGACTTTGAGTCAGCCGCCTTTGACCGCTTGCTTACACTCGACCCTGATGATGCTGCCGTGGTTACCTCTCTTTTGTCGCAGGTCCACGACGCCCTCTTGCCCTTTCGCTGAGGTCCCCTCGCTCGCGCCATACGTCGGAGCACACCCGTGATCACTACCTATGCCTTGTCACTGCCGACAGTCGACTGCACTGAGAAGGACCGCATTGCCCTCATTGATGTCGTGAGCGATTGGTTGGTGGACAACTACCCCATCGATTCATATGCACCCGGAACCACAGTGCGAACTCGCGAAGCATCAGATGACCCCGTGTTTCGACTCACCATCACCGAGAGTGCACCGAACAGCACCCACGCCGAGACACTCACCATCACGGTTGTTTTGTTGAACGGGACACTTGCCTTTGATGTGCGCATCACGAGCACCCCTGTATCCACAAAGGTGGTGCCGTACACCCCTCCACTTCTCCCTGTTCGTATTGTTCAGTTAGTCAAAGCGGTGCTGCACGCTGTTCCGTCCGAAGATGCGAATCGCTATATCACTGATGCTGCGACAGTTGTGAATACCGAACTGGGCGGACAAGAAGTTGCTGCATTCGTTCTTGCTCCCGGACGTCGCCTGCCGGTCATCGTTGAAATCAGTGATTACGAACGAGGCACTGCGCCACTCATTGCAATGGGTGCTGGGCCATTGGTTGGTCTTGCACATATCTTTCAGATCACCAACGCAATCGCACTCAAAGGCTTCGTCGATTTAGCAGGGTATTCACTCGTGGGTCCCGGATGCATCGTGATTCAGTGGGCTGGAAGCACGGAGCCTGAAATCATCCATCGCCGCGAGTTGCCCACAGCATCCGAACTACGTGAGCGCCATCGCTTGGTTCGGCTCGTCATCGATACAGCTGCACGGTCTGTTGCCGCACCACGTCTGCCGTCACCGCCTCGCCGTGAGCTCGACTTGGTGGAAGTGCCCCCGCGCGAGAACTCGTCGGTCGACGCTGATTCGCCAGAGCAAGCTCTTCACATCGAACAACTCGAGGCATCGGTCGATGAACTAGAAGCCGCACTTGCCGATGCAGACAGACGCCTTGCCGAGCAGCGGGTGCAACTAGAGCAAAAGGGCGGACAGCTCGATGAGTTGATTTTGCGGAATGTCTCGCTTGAAATTCAAGCTGGCAGTGCACCACAGGTGCGGGCTGTGCCCTCGATGAAAGAAGCGTTGCGTTTGGCGCGCGAGCATTGCCCGTTTCTCATCTTTCATGATCGGGCAATCGAATCAGGCGAAGGCCTTGAGGGCCCTGAACCAGTCAGTGTCTTGCAGGATTTGGTGCGACTCAATGAAGTTGCCCGCGCATGGATGTCGGGTGAGATAACCGGTACGAGCATCAAGCTTGCATGCCGTCAGATGGGTCTTGATTTTGTTCCGTCTATTTCTGCAACTGCCCGCCAAAAATTCGAAGATGATTATCTCATCGACTGGCGTGGCCACACGGTTCGCGCCGAGGCTCATCTTCGTCGCGGGCGCAAGGAACACCTCGTACGTACACACCTGTATTTCGACAATGAGACTCAACAAGTCGTCGTGGCCTACATCGGACGCCACCTACGCGACAAGAGCAGTTCGTCGTAGCATTCCTCTAACCTTGTGGTCATGACGCGTCGGCGAATCTTCAAGGGCATCGCAGTGGCGCTTGTATTCTTTGTCGTGATCACGGGCTTCTCCGTCACGCGTTACGTACTCGCCCACCCGAATGATCCGTTGCAGCAAAATGTTGCGTCGTGGGCACGCAACAAAGGTCTTGGTGCAGTCATTGATCAACTCGAGACCTGGACCCACAACGAAGCGCCGGCAGTGGCTCCTGCTGATTCTCTTGCCCTCGTCACCTTCGACACACAGCCAGTTTCAACTTCAACCACCATCGCAGTCATTGAAACGACCGATACATCAACATCGACTCCGTCAACCGCGACAACAACAGTTGTCGACAAAGCAGTCCCTGCACAACGTGTGCCAACGGTAGCAACGCAATCTTGTCCGTCGGTTCCATCCACTGATTCCACACCACCAACAACTTCCACCACAACGACCACGACCACGACCACAGTTGTTCCAATCGATGTCTCCACTACGACTTCCACCAGCACCACAACAATTCCGAATCGCCCCGAAGATATTTCTCCCCCCGTGCAACCAGCCATCAAAGGTGAAGGCGAATGGACAGCAGCGATGCGGGTGCGCACAAAACCAATCATCTACGCCTCATCGGTTCGTCCGCTCTGGTGTTTTGGTTCAGTCGTTGCAACGATGGCTGCCTACAACCCCACGCGAGTTCACACGGCCTTGTTCAATGGCAACGAAGTACCCGGTGGAAAAGGCTGGCGCAATGGTGATCGCATTCCCGCCCGTGCCACCGCTTCATTGATTGCATCATTCAATGGTGGCTTTCGCTTCGAACATGGTCCGGGTGGTTATGTCACCGAAGGTAAGACCATTCGCAAGATGCGCAAAGGGTACGCAACCTTTGGCATTCGTGCCGATGGCTCGAGCACTGTTGGTGTGTGGGGCGACGATATGGGCGACATCGAAACATGGACATCGTTGCGGCAGAACCTTCCACCACTGGTTGTGAACGGAAAATCCGTGTACAAGGATTACCCGGCAGTCGACTGGGGCAAGGATTTCGGCAACAAGGTATACAACTATCGATCTGCCGTATGCCTGCGTACCGACGGCATGATGATGTTTGTCGCAGTCGGCAAAGTCAACATCGGCATGCTTGCCGACACTCTCATTATCCTTGGTTGCAAAACTGCAATGGAACTAGACATCAATGGTGAATGGCCACACTTTGCTGGTTACAACGATTTCGGAAAAAAGAAACGTTCTGGTTTCACCATCGACAAACGCATGGGCGACCCTGATCGGCATCTCAATGGTTCAACGAAGGATTTCTTCGCACTGTTTGATCCCGAAACGTTGCCGAATGGTGCAGTTCGCTAACCGTCAGCCAATGTGGCGGTATTCGCCAAGCAAACGTGGTTCGCCACCGTCAACAGTGGCGATGACTCCATCGTCCACGAGTTTGCGCAAGTGAGACCACACACTGCGGCGGGCAGGTCGATGCAATTTCTTGTCGACCTGGGCGTACAGCACTTTCACGATTCCAGGAATGGTGACATTGCCCGAAGAAATCTGGGCAACAATCTGACGCTCGCGTTCCATGCGGTGTTCCAAGTATGCAACAAGGAATTCGTGTGGCTCTGTCACCGGTCCGCCATGTGTCGGCCACAGAACATTGTCGTCGCGGGCAATCACCTTGTTCATTGATTCGAAATACTGACGCATGTCGCCATCAGGGGGAGACACGATTGTTGTCGACCAACCCATCACATGGTCACCTGTGAACAAGGCACGTTCGGTGTCCATTGCAATCGCCAAATGGTTTGATGTGTGGCCAGGTGTTGCCACTGCTGTCAGTGAAAACTCCGGCGTGGAAAAGAATCGTTCATTATCAACAACTGCGATATCTGGAGAAAATGCCAAGTCAATGGTCTCGCGCTCGGTGTCGTCTTTTTCCTCGGATGGGTCTTCTTCGGATTCGTCATGATCATCTTCTTCCACGAAGCCCTCGAACACCCGATGCGGTCCGATGGCAAAACGCGGGGCACCCGTTTCTTCGTGCAGCCATTGCGTGAGTGGGGAATGATCTGAATGACAA
>JBEAXB010000275.1:0-2648 GCA_041160045.1 Actinomycetota bacterium | reverse complement strand
AAATAAAAGAGAGGGGCTTGAGCGTTTTCCGCACAGATGCGTGGTGGATCGAGGTGGAGCGACATGTGTTCGCCATCGATGTCGAGACGTTGCCCGTTCATCAATGTTTTCAGGGCAATCATGGTCTCGCGGGTGCGTTGGTAACGCGCCGGCCCATCGAGTTTTTCGCCCGGCATTTCTGACGAAATGATGTTGACCGTGAGTCGGCCATCGAGAATTTGGTTGATGGTGGCAAGTTGCCGTGCCAATTGCGGAACCCATGTTTCACCGCAGCGAACAGCGACAAGAAGACGCATGTTGGTGACAGACGGCGCGATGGCTGCAGCAAAAGCGACTGTGTCGATGCCGAGGTCGTACCCGGAAGGCAGCAATACATTGTCGAAACCACTGTTGCTGACTGAGCGCACGATGTCGGAGCAGTGATTCCAACTGCTCTGCAAATTGGTGTCAATCACCCCGAGTTGTTCGTAGTCGTCATCGCACAGTGCGCTGAACCAGCTGATCTCGCATTGCGTCATGGAAGAGGAACTCCGTCACTTGCCTGCACGATGCTGTACACATCGGCACGTGTGAGGTTGACGGATGTTGCCATTGCAATTTCTGCGATGCGATCGACGTTTTGTGTGCCGATGATTGCAATGGGTTGCGATGGGTGAGCCAGAACAAATGCGACCGCAATGGCGGATCTGGAGACGTTTTCGCGTGATGCCAGAGTGTCGAGAACTTCAATCAATTCGGGGCGAACAGAATCTCCGGTAGCAAGGCGGCCACCGGCAAGAGCGCTCCATGCCATGGGCACAATGCCTGCTTCTTCGCACAGATCAAACGTGCCGTCGCGCATTGGGTCGAGGTGCAGCGCGGAAAACTCCGGCTGGGTACTCACGAGTCCGCTTTCCAAGAACCCATTGAGGGCAAGTGTCTGAGTGACCGTGTAGTTGGAGACACCGAATTCGCGCACCAAGCCGCGGGCACGCAACGCATCGAATGCTCCGGCAACTTCTTCAGGGTGGGTGAACATGTCGGGACGATGGATTTGATACAGGTCGATGTGGTCGACGCCCATGCGTGCAAGCGAGGCCTCGCACGCACTCGTGATGTATTCGGCTGACGAGTCGTACGGAACGCCAGGGATGATGCCTCCCTTGGTGGCGAGCACGACACGGTCACGCAAACCAGGCACGGCTGCGAAGACGCGACCAAGTGCTTCTTCGCAAGCGCCGAAATGCGTCCCGCCCCAATCGAGTCCATAGACATCGGCGTTGTCGATCAGATTCATACCTGCATCAACTGCAGCGGTGATCAGTGAGGTGTTGTTGGCATCGGTGCCAGTGAGGCGCCAGCAGCCAAGTGAAAGTGGGCCAACATCGCCGAGAGAGCCGAGTGTGCGAAGGGTGGAGACATCGAGTGGCGCGTTCATTGTTCGGTTCTTTCAAATCGTGTCACTCGGTGGATGCCAAAGTGTGAATCTTCGTGAGGTGCAGCAATCAGTTCCACGGGGTGGGGAAAGCGTGCATCGAATTCTGCCTGCAAACGTTGCTGAAATGCGGGTTCACCAACGATGTCCCAATCGGCTTGCGTATCCCACACAAAGACAATGGTGACTTCACCCGGTTTGCTGTCATCGAGCCACACTTCCTTCGACAAGAAGGGAATACGCGACAGGCCTTCCATGTGCGCCTCGCCAAGTGTCCACACGTCGTGATCAATGGCGATGAAATCATTGACCACGGCAGGGTCCATACGAAAGACGAGTACTTCAACGGGGCGGCGTTCGCCCGAGACATAGGAATACGCGCTCACAAATTGCTCGTTGTGATGCGGGACACCAGTTCGGGTGTGATCTCTGCAATGTTGCGCACTCCGCACAATGCCATAGTGCGTTGCATGTCATCGGTGAGCAGCGTGAGTGCTTTTTCGACGCCCACTTCGCCAGCGGCACCGAGACCGTAGAGATAACTGCGTCCCATCGTGCACGCAGTGGCTCCGAGGGCAATTGCCTTCACGATGTCGCTGCCACGACGAATACCACCGTCACAAATAATCGGCATTGTTCCGTTTGTTGCCCGTTTGTTGCGTGAGCCACGGGAGCAACAAGCGACAGGGGGGATGGTGCAGCATCGAGTTGGCGTCCGCCATGGTTGGATAGCGCAAGTGCATCGATGCCGGCCGATTGTGCATTGAGAGAGTCGGCAACTGATTGCACGCCCTTCAAGATGATGGGGCCATCCCAGTTGGCGCGGAACCATTCGATGTCGTCCCATGAGAGCGCCGGGTCGAACTGTTCGGAGATGAAATACGACAACGTGACAGCAGTTCCGGTGTCGCCACCGTTTGCGCCACTGATGTTGGCAAAAGTGATCGGGTCGTTGCGCACGAAATCCCATGTCCATGCTGGGTGAAGGATGCCGTCGATGATGGTGCCTGGTCCGAGCTTTGGGGGCAATGTGAAACCACGCCGTACATCGCGTTCGCGTCGGCCAAGAACTGCAGTGTCGACAGTGAGCATGATTGCTTCATAACCATTTGCTTGGGCACGCGACAACATGTCACGCACCAGACCGCGGTCGCGCCACACGTACACCTGGAACCACTTGGGGCCATTGCTCACGGCGGCAACTTCTTCGATGGATCTGGTGGAGAGTGTGGAG
>JBEAXB010000274.1:0-2546 GCA_041160045.1 Actinomycetota bacterium | reverse complement strand
TTTTGTTCCGGGCGAACCCGACCAGATGGTGAAGGAGTTGCCGCCATTGAAGGAGTGAAGGACCACCAGCCCAATCGGAATGAAGAGAAAAACAAGCACTGCGCCGGCCCACACACTGAGCGCAATTGGCAGCACATCAAACGTGAACATCGAGGACTTCCCCGCCCTCGTGCGCTCAAGCATTCTTTCGTGCCAAGCCTGCTTTGCTCGAATGGTGACGCTGGTCGGGTGCTTCACTATCCAGGACACGCACCACACGAGGGCTGCACAACCTGCAAGAAAAACAAGAACAGCGCCAATCATCAGCACCGCCATGGCCGAGCCAAGCGGCCAGTTCTGAGCGCCACTGAATTGCGAGGCAATCATCGACCCAATCATGTTTCCTTTGGCCCACACATTGGAATAAACGTGAGCAGAACGCCCGCGACGATTCCGGGCGCTGCAAGGGGAAGCGTGACTCCGAAGAACGTGGCAACGCGACCAGCGCCAAGATCTTTGCTTGCTTCGCGCATCCGAATGTCGATGCGATCGAGCGCGACGAAGAGCGGAAGAATCATGAAGCCGAGATAGTTGTAGACAATTGCTACCTGAACAGCCAATTGAGTCTCAAGAATCTGAATCCCCTGGGACCCAACCCAACCCATGTCGACGAGCCACTTGGAAAAAACACCATTAGGTGCAAGCGGAATTCTCCATGCAACGGTGCGGATCAGAAAACTGGTGAAACTCGGTACGACCACCAAGGCAAGAATGATTGCCTTCCACTTCTCGGGCACTTTGAACGCTGCAAGATATGCCACCGGTAGTCCGATAATGAGACACGCAAATGTCGCGATGGCCGAAATCCGCAGAGTAGAACGAAACACCCGAAAAAATGTTTCGTCGAAGACACTCGAATAGTTGCTCCCCGAAAGATTCCCCAGATCGACCGGAATGAGTTGAGATGCGTCCTTGGTTCCGAAACTGTAAACGACAATGAAGCCGATGGGTACGACAAAAAACAACGAGTACCAAAGAATCGATGGAATTGCGAGGGCGAACTTCGGCCCCCGCAATGCGCGTCGACGAGGATGAACACTCGTTGCTGTCATTTATCAGGCTCCGGCTTTTGCCTTGGCCTGATTCAAAATATCGACTTGACGATCGATTGATGTGTTCAGAATCTGAGTGTGCATGGTCTTCAATTCTTCTTCCTTGAAGAAAATCATGTCGCCGTATTCAAGATCAGGAGCAAGATCAGCAATCAGCTGTTCCATGTTCTTCATTCCGGTGTTAAAACCGATGTAGAGCAGATCCTTCAATGACACCTCGGGAATGAGGGCCCAGTTGATCCATGCGTGAGCCGCTTCAGTATTTGGTGAACCAGCAGCGATGCAATAGTTGTCCATCCACAATTCGGTGTCTGGTGTTCCGAGCACCCAACGCCAGTCGGCTGGGTTGCCACCTGCTTCGGCGATGCGGGTGTAGGCCATGCGGGCATCGCCACTCCATGCCATGGACAAAATAAAGGCACCTTCGCCCAACTTCGCACTTGGCTGGCTGTCGTAGGCCTTGACATGCTGAGCAAATTTGTCGACCAAGAATGCTTCTGCAGCATCGAGGTCTTCCTTTTTCTCGGTGTTCCAATCAATTCCGTTTGCCCAGAAGTACGGACCAACAAAGTTCGGTGCCGAGTCAATGACTGAACACTGTCCACTTGCCTCGCCCATGCACGCATCGAGGAAATCCTGCCATGTGTTCAGTTCTTTGCTGATCTTTGTGGTGTCGTAGAAGAAACCGGTGCTGCCCCAGTTTTTGCACACTGAGTAATCATTTCCCTTGTCCCATGCTTGCCCCATGTAGGCCGGATCAATATTTGAAATGTTCGGCAAAAGTGTCTTGTCGAACTTCTGAATGAGACCCTTTTCGATCATTTGCGGGATGTACGGGCCAGTGGGAACAACAATGTCGAAACCGCTACTGGATCCGCCACCTGCTGCCAGTTTGGTGATGAGATCTTCGTTGCTGCCAAAAAAGTCAACGCGCATCTTGACGCCAAGATCTTCTTCGGCGAGAGCACCCACCACTGCTGGGTCGTTGTAGTCGCCCCATGTGTACATCGCAAGTGTTCCCGACGCCTTGTTGATCACGCGACTCCAGTCGCCAGAGGCAAGCTTGTCGCCGTCGCCTGCTGGTGCAGTTGTGTCGGAGGCTGAGTCAGATCCGCCACATGCCATGAGAACAACGGCCATGCCTGCAGTTGCACTGCCAGCTTTAATGAAGGCTCGTCGATTCAACTTGTCACGGAAAGCGTGAGGGGCGAGGACTTTGAGTTCCTGAGTCATGTGATTTCTCCTTGTTGGTTGTTGTGTAGAGATCGTTGGATTACACAACCTAGTGCGACCAGGCTGTCTAAGAACTGTCTAGATATCATCCGCCTCAGCCATGACGACACTCGCCTGGCGAGCCGAGAAGAGATACACCTCTTCTGCAGCCCATGAGCACCACACATCGTCGCCAAGCGCAGGACGTGGGGTACTTGTTCTGGGGGACAAAACCAATAGATC
>JBEAXB010000068.1:0-5562 GCA_041160045.1 Actinomycetota bacterium | reverse complement strand
TTGCCGCCGCTGTTCGCGATGGCGATGTCGCAAAGGCTCTCGCGCTGTTGCACGAAGGTGGCGAAGGCTTCACTTGGATTGATCCTCTTGCCAATCGTGATGCATTGGCGGCACTTGGCACCGCAGTCGCCGCACACGCCCACAGCATGGTCAGTGCCGCACTCGAGGGCGATGTCGTGAAGGCCTTAACTCTCAAAGCACAGATGCAGGTTCTGTCTGCAACACGAGCAGGGCAACTTGGTGTTCGCGAATGGAACACCGCAATCGAAACCCAGCTGGGCCAGAGCGCAGCACACACCTGGTACGCGGGTCGCCCCATTCTTGTCACGCGCAACGACGCCGCCCTCAATCTGGCGAACGGTGATGTTGGCGTTGTGTGCATGGTCAACGGTGAACGTCGTGCTTTCTTCGGCTCACCCGACGACCCAATCGACATCTCAATTGCGCGTTTGCCGCATGTAGAAACTGTTCACGCTCTCACGATTCATAAGAGCCAGGGTTCGGAATACGAAAGTGTGGTGGTGGTACTGCCCACTGTCGCATCGCGCATCACTACTCGCGAACTTCTCTACACCGGAGTTTCACGACCCACGAAGTCACTCACCATCGTTGCCACCGAAGCCGCAATTCGAGCAGCAGTGGCAACGATGGTTCGACGCGCCACCGGACTCGCCACACGGCTTTAGATCATTTCCATTTCGCCCAAGTTGCCGTCCACATGTAAGGGCTACCCAAAAGGGGTGCGTGACGAAACGGATGGAAATATGGGTGTCGACGAACTTGCGAGGCTTAGGCTGGCGAATAAGGCAGTTAATCTTTTTGGAGAAAAGGAGGCGCAGACACTGATGGAACATCTCCCACTTGGCGGCATTGCGAATCTTGCAACCAAAGACGATCTCTTTCTCACCAAAGCCGAATTGCGAGCCGAGTTCGAGCAATTGCGTGCGGATTTCGAGCGACTGCGAGCCGATGTGGCCGAGTCCATGCGTCGTCAGACAATTACTTTGATCACTGTGATGACCACCATCAATGCGGTCATGTTCGCTGGGTTGAAGTGGGGCTGAGCCCGCTTCACTCAAAAGTTATTTAGCCAACCAGGCTGGGCGGTTCTTCTCATACGAGTCGATTGCATCGACGTGCGTCATCGTGATGCCGATGTCGTCGAGTCCGTTCAAGAAACGGTGCTGAGTTGGCGCGTCCATCGGAAATGATTCCTTGAACCCGGCCGACGGAACTTCCACTACAAGGCGTTCCATGTCAACAGTGATTTCTGTTGTCGAATCAGACTCGATGAGTTCCCACAATTTATCCACTGCGGCCTGAGGCAAGATGACGGGCGCAAGACCATTCTTCGTGCAGTTGTTGCGGAAGATGTCGGAAAAGCTTGGCGCAATCACTGCATCGAATCCGTATTGCTGGATAGCCCACACGGCATGCTCACGTGATGAACCGACTCCGAAGCTTGGGCCGGCCACAAGAATGGTTGCCCCTGCGTAACGCTCATCGTTCAATACGAAATTGCGATCATCGCGCCACGTAGAAAACAAACCAGCTTCAAAGCCAGTGCGCTCGACACGCTTCAACCATTCGGCAGGAATGATCTGGTCGGTATCCACATCGCTTCGCTTCAAGGGAACGCCACGTCCGGTGACTATGTGTACTGATTTCATGACAGGTCTCCTGGGCTTGCGAAGTGTCCGGCAACTGCGGTTGCAGCGGCGACGGCGGGGGAGACAAGGTGAGTACGTCCGCCTCGGCCCTGCCTTCCTTCAAAGTTTCTGTTGCTGGTGCTTGCAGAGCGTTCGCCCGGCGCCAACTTGTCGGGGTTCATTGCGAGGCACATCGAGCAACCTGGTTCGCGGAAATCAACACCAGCTTCGATGAGAATCTTGTCGAGGCCCTCGGCGATTGCCTGGTTGCGCACTGCATGACTGCCTGGCACCACCATCACACGCTTCACGGTGACCTTGCGACCCTTCAACACAGCAGCGGCTGCGCGAATGTCTTCGATGCGGCCATTGGTGCACGAACCGATGAACACAGTGTCGACTTTGACATCGCGCATGTTCATACCGGCTGTCAGACCCATGTATTCGAGCGCACGACTGATCGTGTTCGCACTTGTTTCATCTGGTGCATCGCTTGGCGAAGGGATGATGCCATTGATGGGCAACACCTGCGCCGGGTTGGTGCCCCAGCTGACATGTGGCGACAAGGTTGACGCGTCGATGAATACTTCTGCATCCCATGTCGCACCTTCGTCGGTTTGCAATGTGCGCCATGCAGCAACTGCAGATTCCCAATCAGCACCCTTTGGTGCATGCTCGCGGCCCTTCAGGTATTCGAATGTTGTTTCGTCTGGCGCGATGAGGCCGGCTTTTGCGCCTGCTTCGATGCTCATGTTGCAAACAGTCATGCGGCCTTCCATGGAAAGCGCACGAATTGCCGAACCGCGGTATTCGATGACATGGCCGATGCCGCCACCGGTACCGATTTTGCCAATGATGGCAAGGATGATGTCTTTGGCGGTGACGCCGTCAGGCACATCGCCGTCGACAGTGATCGACATCCACTTTGGTCGTGACTGCGGAAGTGTCTGCGTGGCAAGGACGTGTTCTACTTCGCTCGTACCGATGCCGAATGCAAGTGCACCGAATGCGCCGTGAGTAGCCGTATGGCTGTCGCCGCACACAATGGTCATGCCGGGAAGTGTGCGTCCTTGTTCTGGTCCGATGACATGCACGATTCCTTGGTGGTCGTTGCCCATCGGAAACAATGTGAAACCAAACTCGGCTGCGTTGTCGCGCAATACCTGCACTTGGCGTGCAGAGATCGGGTCGGCGATGGGCAAGTGAATGTCGGCAGTCGGAACGTTGTGATCCTCGGTGGCAACCGTGAGGTCGGGGCGACGCAATGGGCGACCAGTGAGGCGCAAGCCATCGAATGCCTGTGGGCTGGTCACTTCGTGTACCAAGTGGAGGTCGATATACAAAAGATCGGCATCGCCTGCTGCGCTGTGCACAACATGCTGGTCCCATACTTTTTGCGGAAGAGTCATCGGGTTCGACATGGGGGTTCCTTTCGGAATCTCAATATATGGGATAGTATTCCCAAGTAATGGACAGCGTATCAGGAGTCGGAGTTTTGGACAAGGCCTTCGTGGTCTTGAACTGTCTCGTCACTCGTCCGTTGTCGTTGGCCGAGGTTGTCGATGCCACAAAGATTCCTCGGGCCACGTGCCATCGGCTTCTTGCAGCGCTCGAGCACCATGGCGCGGTGCGGCGCAACAATGAAGGTCTCTACTGCTTGGGGCCCACCTTGTCCGGCCTTGGTCGTGGCGCTGCCGTGCAGTTTCCGTTTCTCGAACGGGCACGCGAAGTGGCCACCGAACTGCGAGATCGCACAGGCGAGAGCGTGCAGGTGTTTGTTGCCGAAACAGATGGTCGGCGCTGCATTGTCTCGCTCGAGTCGCCCAATGGACTTCGGTGGATTGTTCCTGAAGGTGCACTGTTTCCCCTGAATCGCGGCTCTGCAGGGCGTGCCTTGTCTGGTGCAAAGCCAAGCTCACAGGGCTGGATCGAATCAGTGGAAGAACGTGTCAAAGGCGTCGCATCGGTGAGTGCACCCGTGATCGATGCACATGGTGCAGTGATTGCTGCGTTGTCTGTGTCTGGTCCGCTCGAACGCATGAGCAACAACCCCGGTGCAAAGTTCGGTGGTCTCGTTGTGCGCGGCGCCCGCACCTTGTCGGATTTTTTGTCCGCCTGATAATTTTTCGGCGATCAACGCAGGCTTTTATGCCGAGGTTGCGCAGCGACGAGCGATTGTTTTGAGTTGCTTGCGCAGCATGATGCCATCACCCGGTGCAAGGACGAAGCGCTCGATGATATGGCCGCCCGGAACACGGATTCGAGCCCGCATCCGCGTGACAATGCGACAACCCGCCGGGTCGTCGCGCAGTTCATACGCCAACGTAAAACACAGACGTGTGTTCATGAAGCCCTTCGGCACAACGCGAAGCACGAATGAACGTGGGGCTTCAACGATGGTGGCCTCGAAATCAATTGGTCCACCAGGAACTGTTGAGCCGCTGTGTACCTCTTGCCATTCAGGGTTGATGGTTGTTGCACTGCGTCGACCAAGGTTGTCGATCCAGTCGTAGCTGTACCAACCTGCCTTGCCAAACCCCATCTGGCGAATCCAGGGAAAAACATCGGCGGGCGGTGCACTCACGGTGATGCAACGGGTGGCAGACACTCCCGCATCTGGGCACAACTCGTCACCGACAACGGGTCCGAGTATTTCTGCATTGGTTGCACCCCAGTGACCGAACGACATGGTCAAAAGTTACCTCTCTATCGGTGCGCTTTCCTGTGGTGAGATCTGGGCGCACACATCGCAGCCATGGAATTAGACACACCCAAACCGAAAAACGTCCTACCCGACATCATCGATATCGCACTGGGGGTGGAAGCAAAGCTCCACACCATGCTCGATTCGTTCGAATTACCGGGAGCACGTCTCTACGGAATCAACTGCGCATCTCGTCCGGCATCCGAGCCGAACATGTGCTTTCTTGCCCAACACCCCGATGTGTACGACCTTCTTGATTCACCCTCGAGTGCTCTTGCCCGAATGTTCGATGCAGCAGCCGTGGTGACCACAGGGTGGGCGGCACCGTTGGCAGCCGATGGCACGATTGAAGGGGCACCGAGTGAACATGCCGAACGGCGTCGGGTGAGGCTGATTGTTGTGGTGGCCGATCATGGGGTGGCGAGTGCGCTCCGATTCGCCGATGAGCCAAACGACGTCATCACGGATCCGGGTTCTGCCACTGGTTCTCTTGCAGAGGCAATCAATCGTTTCTGGTTCGACCCACCCGTGACGCTTTCAACAGAGGTCTGAGCCACGTGCGTCTTTTCACAAAGGCGCAAAATTTGTCCGTGGCTCATAGTCTTGTCCTGTGACCACCACCACCGACTGGGCCGTTCATATTCGAGAACTGGCCGAACAAAAGGATGCTGTCATCCTTGCGCACAACTATCAAGTGCCAGAGATTCAAGATGTCGCGCATCATGTCGGTGATTCGCTCGCGCTGTCACGCATCGCTGCAACTGTTCCGCAATCCACCATCATCTTTTGTGGTGTGCACTTCATGGCCGAGACCGCCAAGATTCTTTCGTACGACAAGACCATCATCATCCCGGATGAACGTGCCGGTTGTTCGCTTGCCGAAACAATCACAGCAGATCAATTGCGCGAATGGAAAGCCGAGCATCCGGGTGCCGTTGTTGTCAGTTATGTCAACACCACGGCTGCTGTCAAAGCCGAAACCGACATTTGCTGCACCAGTTCGAATGCAGTGGAAGTGGTGCAGTCAATTCCGTTCGACACTCCCGTGCTATTTCTTCCCGACCAATTCCTCGGAGCACATGTGCAGCGCATCACCAAGCGCTCAAACATGCACATCTGGATGGGCGAGTGCCATGTGCACGCAGGAATCAATGGCTCGGAACTAAAGGCAATGGTTGCTGCCGAGCCCGAAGCCGAATTGTTCATTCA
>JBEAXB010000067.1:0-5576 GCA_041160045.1 Actinomycetota bacterium | reverse complement strand
GCAGCGCGCAAAATCTCTCAACGAGCGCGTCGTATACAGACTCAAGAAACCAGTTGGCATCGAAATGGCGCTCAGCATTTCGGTTCTTGCATTGTCATCATGGATGATGTCGATGCGGCCGCCATATGTTCAGGCACGAGTCGATGGTGAGCAACTGCAATACGCCATCGTCCAAGACATGATCGGCAAAGACAATTTCCATGTTCGTCTCTCGATTACTCCTGGCGATGTCGGTGCAAACCGCATCCTCATCGAACTTTTTGGCCCCTCACGCATTCAGAATTTCACGGTTGCTCTCACGCCGTCCGAACCATCTGCATCGGGATACACAATCAATGTTCCGATCACTCGTCCTGGGGCTGCCCTTGTCAGCGAAGATGCCGGCATTTCGCTGAAGGCGCCGGGCACATGGACAGCTGTCATCAACGGCGTCACCACAATCGGCGATCTCGAGCCGCTTTCCACGACTTTCGTGATTGCCGACGGCACCACCGTGATCACCCTTCCAAAACAGGGCCTCGTGCGGTCCACCACCACGGTGCTCGCCCCGACCACCACCACGACCGTGGTCGCCCCGACCACGATTGCCCCCGCTGCCACCACCACGGTGGCCCCCATCGCAGACACAACCACCCTTCCCCCGGGCTAAAACGCCATCAGATAGGCAGACAGGCCCCATCGGCACTAGCGTTTCCCACGTGACAGATACGGCCAGTTCATCGATGCAAGACAAAATTGACGACCTGCGGTCTCGTCAAGAGCAGGCGGTCAACGCCGGCAGCCCTCGTTCTGTCGAGCGCCACAAAGGCAAAGGCAAAATGCTGGCCCGTGAGCGCATCGAATATCTCTGCGATCCGGGCTCTTTCCACGAACTCGACATGCTCGCGCGACATCGTGCCCATGCCGCAGGTCTTGAAGAGCGCCCGTATACAGACGGTGTTATCACTGGCTGGGGAACAATCGACGGCAAGAAGATCTTCCTGTTCAGCCAAGACTTCACAGTCTTTGGTGGAGCACTCGGCGAGGTATTCGCCGAGAAGATCCACAAACTCATGGACCTCGCGCTCAAAGTTGGCGCTCCTGTCGTTGGCCTCAACGACGGTGCCGGTGCTCGTATTCAAGAAGGTGTTGTTTCACTTGCTTCGTACGGCGGAATTTTCTGGCGCAATGTGCAATCATCGGGCGTTGTACCGCAGATCTCCGTAATCCTCGGGCCATGTGCCGGTGGTGCGGTGTACTCACCAGCAATGACCGACTTCATCTTCATGGTGCGCGAGTCAAGCCACATGTTCATCACTGGCCCAGACGTCGTCAAGACCGTCACCGGAGAAGACGTCACACTTGAAGAATTGGGTGGCGCAATGAGCCACGCATCGAAGAGTGGTGTTGCAACGTTCGTATCGGCCGATGAAAAAGCATGTCTCGACGATGTTCGATTCCTTCTATCGTTCCTGCCGCAAAACAATCTCGAATCAGCACCAACCGTGGAAACATCAGACGACCCGAATCGTTCGTGCCCAATGTTGCGCGACATTCTTCCCGTATCACCAAACCAGCCATACGACATGAAGAAGGTCATTCGCGAGGTCGTTGATGATGGTGAGTTCTTTGAATACTTCGAACACTGGGCAAAGAGCATTGTGTGTGGTTTCTCGCGTGTTGATGGCATGACCGTCGGTGTTGTTGGCAATCAGCCAATGGCATTTGCTGGTGTTCTCGACATTGAGTCCAGCGAAAAAGCAGCGCGCTTTGTTCGCACATGCGACGCGTTCAACATTCCACTTCTCACATTTGTCGACGTCCCCGGCTTTCTCCCTGGTGTCAACCAGGAGCACGAAGGCATCATTCGTCACGGCGCAAAGTTGCTGTACGCATTCTGTGAAGCAACAGTGCCCCGCATTCAGATCATCACCCGCAAGGCATACGGCGGCGCATACGTCGTGATGAACTCGAAGTCAATCGGTGCAGACCTTGCATACGCATGGCCAACGGCAGAACTTGCCGTAATGGGCCCACAGGGTGCAGTCGAAATTGTGTACAAGCGGGAAATGCAACAAGCAGCAGATCCTGTTGCTCGTCGCGCCGAACTTGTCGCCGAATACACCGAGAAGTACGCCAATCCGTATGCAGCAGCCGAGCGTGGCTACGTCGATGATGTCATCGACCCCGCCGACACACGCATCAAGATTGTTGCTGGACTGCGCATGTTGCAGACCAAGCGTGAAGAGCTTCCTCGTCGCAAACACGGAAACATGCCGCTGTAACCCATGAGTGATTCACCTTTCCCCGAGTGGACCGCACCCAACATCATCGTTCCTAATCCCATTGCCAACGAAGTGAAGGCGGGGTTCTGGTTGCGACTGTTCGCAAATATCTGTGACGGCATCATGCTGTCGCTCGTCAGCATTCCCTTTGCAATTATTTCGGCGTCCACCACCGGAACAACCTCCTCCATGTCACAGGCCGCGCAATTTGTCGTCACATTCTTTGTGCTTGCGTATTGGGTCGGCACACAAGGAGGCTCGCCACTTCGTCGTGCCCTCGGTGTCTTCATTCTCGATCAAGACAATGGTTCGTTCATCGGAATACAACGTGCATCCATTCGCATCATGATGAGTTGGGTCTCTGCTCTCGTCTTCCTGATTGGTTACTTGTCCATGTTGTGGCATCCACAACGACAGACATGGCACGATCGCGTCGCCCGGACATTCGTGGTGAAGCGATGAGCATCGACCTGTCTACGATTTCGCCTGTACCAACAGAAGAAGAAGCAGTTGCAATTACGGCTGCAATCACCATGATGTGGCCACAGGCATACAACGCTCCAACCGATGCAACGCCAGCATCATCAGCATGGCGATTCAGCGGCCGTTGGTGGGATACCAACGCAATTTCCCGGCGACGTCGCCCAGGCGCATAATCATGACTGAGATTCGCGCCACGGAGTTAACAACTGTTGCCGACAATCTCGCTGTGTTTCATCACGGCCAACGCGTGATTCGTCATGAAAACCTTGAACCCGATACTGACTACTCGGAACACGGCATCGACTTTCGTACTCTTCCTCGGCCGGCAGGTCGTTTGCTCAGTGTTTTCGCCACGGTCAACGATGTGCACTTCGGTGAAACCGAATGTGGCCGTATCGATGACAACCCGCAAGGGCCTATCCAAAGTCTGCTCGCACACGAGACGCCGTATCCGATCACAATGAACGCAGGCGCCATTGCGGAAATTCTGAAGCTCGATGCGCACGCCGTCATTGTCAAAGGCGACCTCACCACAAATGGCACCGACGAAGAGTTCGCCGCATTTCGCGAGCACTATGTCGACACCTTCGGCAACAAGTTGCACGTCGCGCGCGGAAACCATGATGCTTACAAAGGGCAGAACGAATTCACCGGCGATCAATGGATTCAGCTTCCTGGTGTTTGTGTTGCACTTATCGACACCACCATCCCCACCGAAACAACTGGTCGCATCGATCCGCACCAATTCGATTGGCTCGAAGCACACCTGCAGGCAGCAACCACACCTGTCATGATCATGGGCCATCACCAGCAATGGACAGATGGCAACCGCAGTGACAGCTACTTCGGACTTCATCCCGACAGCAGCGACCAACTTGATGCGCTCGTCACCCGTCATCAATGCGTGATTGCATACACCGCAGGTCACACCCACCGTCACCGTGTTCGCCCGATGAACAGTTCCGGCGTTCCTTCGATTGAAATCGGATGCGTCAAGGATTTTCCAGGCACCTGGGGCGAGTACCGCGTCTACGAAGGTGGCGTCATGCAGGTTGTCCATCGCATTTCGTCTCCCGATGCACTTGCATGGAGCGAGCGTTGCCGTTTTCTCTATGCAGACTTCGGCATCAACTACGAATCGTATGCACTCGGTACCCTTGAGGACCGATGCCTGATTCTTCCGCTCCGATGACACAAGCAGCAGCCCTTGCTGGCTTGCGCGTCATTGATCTCTCCACCGTTCTGGCAGGCCCAAACTGTGCTCGTTATCTTGCAGACTTCGGCGCGGATGTCATCAAGATTGAACGCCCCGATGGTGGCGACAGTCTGCGCAACATGGGATGGCGAGACCCCGCTGATGGCGAGGGACTCTGGTGGCGCCTTGTCAATCGCAACAAGCGCACCATTGCACTCGATCTGAAAAACGATGTTGACCGAGATGTGTTTCTTCGTTTGATCGATGAAGCCGACGTACTCGTCGAGAACTTTCGCCCTGGTGTTCTCGAAAAGCTGGGCTTTGCTCCGAGTACTTTGCATGCACGTAACCCGAAACTCGTGATCACTCGTGTCAGCGGTTTCGGACAGGACGGCCCGTACGCACAACGTCCGGGTTTTGCATCCATTGCCGAGGCAATGAGCGGACTCGCATCAATCACCGGTGTTCCCGGCGGCGATCCGATGCTGCCGCCATTTGCCCTCACCGATGAAGTCACCGGTTTGGTTGCGGCATTCTCCACGATGGTTGCCCTGTGGTCAGAGCAAGGCCAAGTTGTCGATGTTTCGTTGCTCGAAAGTCTTTTCCAAATTCTCGGACCATTGATGTCGGTGTGGTTGACACGTGGCGAACTTCAGCCACGTATGGGTTCTCTCTTGCCCTACACAGTTCCACGCGGTGTGTATCGCTGCTCCGATGGAAAGTTTGTCGGCATCTCCACTTCCAGCGATTCGATTGCTGCACGAGTGGTCAAACTTCTCGGATACGAAGGAGACGAACGCTTCACCACATTCGCCGCACGTATCGAAAATCGCGATGTCATTGAAGCTGCGATGGAGTCATGGTTCGCACAACGCACGCAAGCAGAGGCACTAGCAATCTTTCAAGAGATTGAAGCCGCGGCCGGCCCGATTCTTTCTATGCAAGACATCGAGACCGATCCGCATTATGTCGCCCGCAACGCAGTCATCAATGTTGAGGGCACCCCGATGCAGGGACTGATTGCCCGTTTGTCAGAAACTCCTGGTGCAGTGAAATGGCGCGGGCGTGCGAAAGACGCCGACGGTGATTCGATTCGCCGCCACGGTTGGAACCAGTAACAGCCTTCCCGTCTCGCCGACCAAAGATCAGGGTCGGTAGTCTTTCTCCGTACCTCGGGGGCAATTGATGAATACGCAGAAACAACCACGCATGACGCGAGCCACGAAGGTTTTATCGCTCACAGCAATCGCCATTTTCCTCGTGTCGTTGGATACCAGCATCGTTGTTGTTGCCCAGCGCCGCATCGAAGAAGACCTCGGCCACCCGACGATTCTCACTTGGGTCTTTTCGGGTTACAACATTGCTTACGCTGCCGGACTTCTCACCGCAGGCCGTTTTGCCGATGTCAATGGTCGCAAGCGTTCTTTCCTTCGCGGGCTCGCACTCTTTAGCCTCGGTTCCATCTTGTGTGGTCTTGCGCCATCCGCAATCTTGTTGGTGGCAGCTCGCATCGTTCAGGCAATCGGTGGCGCCATGCTCACACCGGCGTCTCTTGCACTCGTTCTTCCCGAGTTCCCCGCAGAAAAGCGCACGGTTGCCATCGGAGTCTGGGGTGCTGTCGGCGGACTCGCTGC
>JBEAXB010000066.1:0-5811 GCA_041160045.1 Actinomycetota bacterium | reverse complement strand
CCGTTGCCACAGTTTGCATTCTTGAAAACACACTTGACGTTCAACTGGCAACGTTCCTCGGGAATGCTCTCCAATTTGTAGGTGCCTTGATCTTTGATTGTGTATTTCGTGCCACCGGGCAACTGCCCAGTGTTTAAAGCAGCGAAGGCAACGAAAGGCTTAAATGACGAACCAAGGTTGTAGCGACCAGAGATGGCTCGGTTCACAAGAATCGATTGGTCAGGGTTCTGTCTTTGGGAAAAGTTCTGCGAATTTCTCTGATGTGATTCCCGCATTGAACCAACGGTTATCAAAGTTCGGATAACTGGCCATTGCAACGATTTCGCCGGTGTCGTGATTCATAACAACGCTAGAGCCAGCAGGTGCTTTGTAATACGTGACTTCGGGATACGCCGGATCGGGTTCACCGAAACTCAGAACATTGGGTGCCTCTGTGCGGCGTCGCAACAACAACTCTGTCTGAAGGCTTCTCTCAGTGAATTGTTGCATGTCCAGATCGATGGTGAGCTGCAGATCGTTTCCGGGAATCGCATCTTTTCGTTCCAAGATTCGCAAAATTCGACCGCGAGAGTCGACTTCGTATTTCACGTAGCCGGGCTTGCCGCGCAGCACAGCCTCGTATGTTTGTTCGACTCCGAATTGACCGACGCGCGCGTCCGGGTCGTACCCCAGATTCTTGTAGTAGTCGGTTTCACTCTCTCGAATCGCTCCCAGAAAGCCAATGACATGACTAGCCATCGGCGCAAACGGATACTCCCGTCGCCAATCTTCGCGAACATCGAGCCCCGGATAGTCCTCGATGCGCTCTCGCAGGAACACTGCAAGTTCTTCAGAGACATCTTCCTTCAATGGGAGTGGTTGCAATTGGTCGTATCTGCGCGACTGAAAACGGTCTTCCAATTGCTCGACGCTCAAACCAACTGCGCCAGACAGGCGATCCCACATTTGCTGGCGGGCCAACGGTTTTGCAATCACCGCGCGCTCAATCGTGATGGTCAAAATTCTTTCGTTACTCGCGACAATCCGGCCTCTGATATCGAAGACTCGACCACGTTCCGGAGTCAACTTCACCGTCCGTGTGCGTACTTCCCGAACTCTCGCTTCAAGTCCGGGCGCATCGATTGCCTGAAGGAACCACAACCGCACCACAAGGAGCGAACCAAGAACCATTGCGACAGATCCGAGTACGGCAAGGCGCGACACCTTGCTCTCGCGTGCCATCAGCGATTGCCCACTGGTTCGATCAGTGCCCACCTACAGATCCGTTCAACCGGAATACTGAACACTGCGTTGAAGAGAGCAACCACCAAAGCCACCACGAGGACATGTGCATTCAACACTCCGGTTGCACCGGTCAACGTGAAAGCAAACGGAAGGATGATCATGCCAATGGCGCTCGCTCCGGAAGCAAGAATCATGCGGGTCCACCATGTTGAGTCGTGCACGAATGACTGTGCGAAGCCTGAGAGGTACCCAACAAAGGCAAACACTGCTGCGCACAGACCAAGTGGTGTCGAAAGGACCATGTCGTACAGCAGTCCGATCATGAAACCAGCAATTGCGCCGGTCTCAGATCCGCGAGCAACACCAGCCGACGCAGCCAACAGCACCATCACTTGAATGCACACGCCAAAGGGACGCATGTCGTTGAAGATCGTTGTTTGCAATGCGAGAAAAAACAGACCGACGAGAAGAAGACGTGCATAGCGATTCTCGGTGATCAACAGCAGACGTTCCATCAGGGTGCCGCAACTCTCTCAGTTGTTGGCTGGTACAACAAGATGCGTACAAAGTTCAGGTTGTCGAGGTTCGCTGCCAATTCCACTTCAAGAATCGGACCCAAAGATCCGGAACGCTTCACAACCTTCGACACTGTGCCAATCACAATGTCTGGCGGGGCTAGAGATGTTGCACCACCAGCGGTAATTACTGGCGAACCAACACTCACGCCGCCAAAACGGGTTTGGTTTTCTACGAAACGAACAACCGGGAATTTGGTGAGTCCACGGCCTTCGAGAGCACCGGTTTCACGAAGTGGAAGATCAAGCCCTGCAGGCACGGTGATGGGAGATTTTGTGGATTTTCCCGGTTGGTTCGGACCAGCAGAGCCCGTGGGGACAGTCTCTTCGGGACTAGCTCCGGGAATAGTTGTAGTGGGAACTGTGACAATCGTGGCACCAGGGGTGAATCCGGGAACTCCCGTGGTTGTCGTAGTGCGCGGAATAGTTGTCGTTGTCGTTGTGCTTGTCGTTGTCGTGGTGGTTGGCACCAGCGGATCAATCACCGTTTCACTTGGCAGAGTCGTTGTCGTTGTAGGCGGAGCATTCACGACTTTCACTGCGACCGAATACGACGGATCCGTGATCAACATCACGACAGAACGTTTGTTGTACACGTCGGTGATCTTCCCAATCATTCCGGCAGCATTCAACACCGGCATGCCGACTTTGATGCCACACTCGGAACCACGGTTGATTTCCACGGTCTGGCTGAAGTTCGACGGCGACTGCCCGACAACCTGCCCTGTGCACGATGAGATGCCAGCCAATGTAGGAAGACCGTTCAAGGACAACAATTCCTGAGCTTCACGCACACTGGCTATCGCCGAGATGTTCGCGCCTTCGCCGTACGCAATCAGATCTTTGAGGCGATGATTTTCATCCACCACTTCGTTGTAGTGGGTCATGCCATTCCATGCATTTTGCATTGGTCGCGTCACAACGCGAGCTACACCTTCGATGGGTCGAAACACAATCCCAAAAGTCGACCTTGTGAGATTAATGAGGGCGCTGCCACGCAGATCCATCGTGATGAGAATCACCGAAGTAAGCGCTAGCAGGAGTATCGCCCGGCGTCGCGTGAAGGTATTGCCCGCCACGGAGATGTGTCTACTGCTGTTCGAGTCCTGGAGAGGACATCATTCCGCGCATTGCTTCGATGTTTTCAAGTGCGCGTCCAGAGCCGATTGCAACCGCGTACAACGGATCGGGAGCCACATAACACGGCATGCCGGTTTCTGAATTGATGCGCTGCGTCATTCCGGACAGCAATGCACCGCCACCTGAAAGATAGATACCGCGATCCATGATGTCTGCTGCCAATTCGGGTGGCGTGCGATCGAGTGTTGACTTCACAGCATCAATAATGGCAGTAACTGGCTCAGCAATGGCTTCACGAATGTTCTCTGTGGTGATTTCGATGGTGCGAGGAAGGCCAGACACTGTGTCTCTTCCGCCCACATCCCCTGTCATTTCCTGGGAAAGAGGCCATGCAGAGGCCATTTGAATCTTGATTTCTTCGGCAGTATTAATTCCGATATCAAGCCCGAATTGTGACCGAACATAGGCAACAATCGCCTCATCGAGTTCATCTCCAGCAACGCGCACGCTCTGAGCCACAACAATTCCGCCGAGCGAAATGACAGCCACTTCTGTGGTACCACCGCCGATATCAACAATCATGTTTCCACTTGGTTCATGAACAGGGAGGTCAGCACCAATAGCTGCTGCCATCGGCTCTTCAATGATGTGCACTGGGCGACGAGCGCCGGCATACTCGGCTGCGTCCTGCACAGCACGTTGCTCGACGCCTGTGATTCCGGACGGAACACAAATCACCATTCGTGGTTTGCTCCATCGACTTGTTGTGACGCGTTGGATAAAATAGCGCAGCATCTTTTCGCAGACATCAAAGTCGGCGATGACGCCATCTTTCAATGGTCGAATCGCTTCGATGTGCTTTGGTGTGCGCCCAAGCATGCGCTTGGCTTCCCAACCAACAGCGACAGGTCGACCATCGCGCATATCGATTGCAACGACCGATGGTTCATTGAGAACGATGCCCTGACCACGCACATAGACAAGTGTGTTGGCAGTGCCAAGATCGATTGCGATATCGCGACCGATCGCCAAAGGATTGTTGCGACTCATACGTAATCTCCTGGTGTGAACCGTGGGGTCGACACCAATGGAATGCTAACTATCCGCGCCTCAGAGGGCGGGGAAGAAGATTCCGAGTTCGCGGGCTGCTGATTCGGCCGAATCGGAGCCATGGACAAGGTTTTCGGTGAACAAGGTGCCGAAGTCGCCACGAATGGTTCCCATCTCGGCCTTGCGTGGGTTGGTGGCACCCATCATCGAGCGAACGATTTCCCAGGTGTCTTCAGGTCCTTCAATAGCTAAAGCAACAACAGGACCACGGCCCATGAACGACACGAGTTCGCCATAGAAGCCTTTGCCCACATGCTCTTCGTAGTGGCGCTCGAGAATTGCGGCATTGAGTGTGCGCAGTTCCATGCCCACAATCGTGAGGCCTTTGGACTCGAAACGGGACAAGATGGCCCCGATCAGACCGCGTTCAACGGCGTCAGGCTTCAACAGAACAAGGGTGCGATTCGACATCTGTCTAGGTTACGGGCTGGGCTCCCCGATTTCCCCCGTTCAGGGGCCCGGTTAGGGCAAAACGCGGCGTAAATGGGTGCGAGCTGCACCTACGACATACAACGAGCCAGTCACGAGGATGGCGTCATCGCTCGAGGCATCAGCCAATGCAAGGTCACAGCCCCGTTCCACCGAGTCTGCAGCCACAACATTGGTGCAGCCCATTTCAGTGGCGACAGCGGCAATCTCTCTGCCCGACCTTGCCCGTGGCGAAGGAGCCGTGCAGCAAATCACCACTTCGAATTCATCGACCTTCAGAGCAGACAGCGTGTCTGCGATGTCGCGCCCACCGAGGGCTCCGACCACAAGAATGCGGCGACCATGGGGGTCGAAGTCATCGAAGAAAACACTGGCGCACACATCGGCACCGGCCGTGTTGTGTGCTCCGTCCAAGATGACAAGAGGCTGGTGACCAACCACTTCGAAACGTCCCGGCATCGACACATTGGCGAGGCCTTCCATCACAACATCGATGTCGAGGGCGGTTCCGAAAAAAGCTTCCACAGCAGCGATGGCAACAGCAGCATTGTCTCCCTGATGCCAACCATGCATTGGCAGGAAAAGATCAATGTATTCGGCACGATGAGTTTGGATGTGCAGTGAGCGCCCACCAAGTGCGAGGTGATTGTCCACGACATCGAACTGCTGACCGCGCACAAGCATTTCCTCGGAAGTCTCTTTCGCAAAGATCTGCACGAGGTCTTCATCGGTTTCACCGATGACAGCGACACAACCTGGCTTGATGATGCCGGCCTTTTCGGTGGCAATGTGCGCAAGTGTCGGGCCGGCGAACTCAGTGTGATCGAGTGTGATGTTCGTAATCACCGCAACATCGGGATTCACGACATTGGTTGCATCCCAGCGTCCCAACATTCCCACCTCGACAACCGCGACTTCGACTGCAGCATCAGAGAACCAACGGAAAGCCGCCGCTGTCATGATTTCGAAATATGAAGGGCTTGCTACTCCGCCGATTTTTTCAACATTGGCGATTGCACTGATTGAGTCTGCGAAATCAGCCTCATCGATTGGTTCGCCATCAACTTGAATTCGTTCCCGCACACTCTCAAGATGCGGACTTGAATACGTGCCGACCTTCAGACCATGAGCCATAAGCAGCCGGGTAATGATCTGAGATGTGGATCCCTTGCCATTGGTGCCGGTGACGTGGATGACCCGAAAATCCGACTGTGGGTCGCCCAATACCGCAAGCAACATCTCGATATTCGATGTTGAAGGCGAAGTGATGCGACCAGTCTTTTCATACGAGGCGTGCTCGTCGAGATACGTGAGCGATTCTGAAAAATTCATCGGGTTACGAGGCTGCGCGTCGTTGGCGTGGTGCGCGAATCGACGCTTTGGAAACAAGTTC
>JBEAXB010000065.1:0-5888 GCA_041160045.1 Actinomycetota bacterium | reverse complement strand
CCTCGCTCAAGGTGCACGTGGCGGATTCCGCTACGGCAACACAGAGCTGCAGGATGCCATTGTTCGCGATGGCCTCTGGTGTGCATTCGACGCATGTCTTATGGGGCTCGGAACCGAGCGCTACACAGCGGGCAACATCTCGCGTGCCGAACAAGACGATCTTGCAATGAAGAGCAACGTCCGTGCAGCAGCCGCAATTGCTGCTGGTCGTTTCACAGACGAGATCGTCGAAGTAGCCGTGCCACAGCGCGACGAGATCGTCGAAGTAGCCGTGCCACAGCGCAAGGGCGATCCGATCATGGTGAAGAACGACGAAGGCGTCCGCGCTGACACCACGATGGATTCACTCGGCGGCTTGAAGCCAGCATTCGACAAGGAAGGCACCATCACTGCTGCCAATGCAAGCCAGATTTCAGACGGTGGTTCAGCCATCGTGATGATGTCAAAGAAGGCAGTCGAGGCTCGCGGCATCAAGCCACTTGGCGAAGTTGTTTCCTACGGAATGGTTGCTGGTCCAGACAACGCATCGTTGCTGCACCAGCCAAGTCGTTCCATCCTGAAGGCGCTTGATCGCGTCGGCATGAAGGTCTCCGATGTCAACTTGTTCGAATTGAACGAAGCATTCGCTGCAGTCGGAATCGCGTCAATGCGCGAGCTTGGCATCAGCGACGACATCGTCAATGTGAACGGTGGCGCTATTGCCCTTGGTCATCCAATCGGTATGAGCGGAAACCGTCTTGCTCTCACCATCCTTCACGAACTTCGTCGCCGTGGTGGCGGAGTCGGCGCTGCTGCTTTGTGCGGTGGCGGCGGACAAGGCGACGCAATCATCGTACGCACCGTCTAACACTCGCAATGTTGCAAGAGCCACTCAGTCGCGCGATTCACCTCGCGCGCTGGGTGGCTCTTGCCGTTCTCGTCGGAATTATCTCTGGCGTTTTGTCGGCTGCATTCATCGAGTCGTTGGATTGGGCAACCAATACGCGTAACGCGAACAACTGGATTGTCTTCACCTTGCCGATAGCCGGTCTCTTGGTGGGCGCTTCCTATCACTACCTCGGTCGCGGGCTTGAACGTGGAAGCAATCTTCTCGTCGATCAAATTCATTCGCATTCGGAATGGATTCCTTTTCGACTGACACCACTGATTTTTGCAGCGAGTGTTGTCTCTCATCTTGCCGGCGGATCAACCGGGCGCGAAGGTGCTGCGCTTCAATTGGCAGCTGGCGCAACCGACCCGATCAGCCGTCGCCTTGGCCTCGACCCAGCCGACAGATCAATCATGCTCATCACCGCCATCGCCGGTGGCTTTGGTTCGGTCTTCGGGGTTCCGTTTGCCGGCGCAGTGTTTGCACTTGAAGTGCAGCGCATCGGTCGTGTTCGCTACGAAGCACTTGTACCGGCTTTTGTCGCAAGCTTTATTGGCAACGCAGTAGTTATTGCCCTTGGTGTGGAACACACGCATTACCCACAGATTGTTGGCGACTCTTTCTCCGGACCAACTATCTTCAAGGTCATCATCTTCGGACTTGTTGCGGGTCTGATTGCGCTCGCCTTCATTCGACTGACTCATCTCATCAAAGACACAATGAAAAAATACGTGTCGTGGTATCCGGCACGTCCGATGATTGGCGGCATTGTGCTTGTCGTTCTCATCGTCGCCTGCGGCTGGCGCGATTACCAAGGTCTCTCCATCCCGTTGCTTGTTAACGCGATGGAAGGGGCAACCACAGGTCGATTCGAAGTGAAGTTGTTGCTGACCGCAATCACGATTGGCACGGGCTTTGTCGGCGGTGAAGTCATACCGCTCTTCATCATTGGGGCCTTGGCCGGTGCAACGTTTGCCAATCTGATTGGTGCAAACATCGCATTGTTTGCCATCGTGGGCTCGGTTGCGGTTCTTGCCGGCGCAGCGAACACGCCACTTGCCTGCGCCATTCTTGGCATCGAACTATTCGGCGGTAATGGTGCGATCCTGTTCGGCGTGGTGTGCGTTGCTGCGTATGCAACAAGTGGACATACGGGTATCTACCACGCCCAGAAAATCATCGCCCACAAGTCGGGCGAACTGCGCAGTTAACTGTCGAGGCGTTGGCGGTTGCCGAACGCACGGCCAAGCGTGACTTCGTCGGCAAATTCGATATCGCCGCCAACTGGCAGGCCACTTGCCAAACGAGACACCGTGACACCAAGCGGATTCAGAAGTCTTGCCAGATACATCGCGGTGACATCGCCTTCGGTGTTGTTGCTGGTACACACCACTACTTCGCCAATGTTTTCAGGACGAATACGCGTGATGAGTTCGCGCACTTTCAGGTGCTCTGGGTTGACGCCCTGCAACGGATCGATGAGGCCAAGTAGCACGTGATATCGACCGCGGAATTCACCGGTGCGTTCGATGGCAACGACGTCACGAGAATCCTCCACAACACAGACAATGGATGAATCGCGTTTTGAATCTGCACAGATGTTGCACAGTTCGGCATCTGCAAGGTTGAAACACCGATCACAGAATCGAACTCGTTGCTTCGCCTCGACAAGAGCACGCGCTAGTCGCGTGACATCTTCGACATCACTCTTGATGAGATGCAGTGCCAAACGTTGCGCACTACGTGGCCCAATGCCAGGCAGTCGACCGAGTTCGTCGATCAATAATTGAACAGGTGGCGTGTACGGAGAAGCCACGGCTTATTTCTTTCCGCGCGGCGTATCGGTGCTAGCAACATCATCGATGATGCTGCCCTCGGGAAACGTGTTGTGCAGTGCTGCAAGAAACGGATCGACCGCATCGACAGCGGAAGTTGTTTCAGCAAGATCGATTTCTGCGTACGGATCACTTGCAACTTCATCAACGATGTTTGCAACTTCTGGTTCAACAATGACTGGGCGTGTCATGCCACCGGGCGATGTGGGGTCTGCTTGCACGAGCGTGATGGCATAAGTCATGCCACACACTTGCTTCATTGCAGCAACAACCGTGGGCAGTTGTTCTTGTGCGCGCTTCATCGGGGTGTTGTTCGGAAGTCGAAGCACAACTTTTTTTCCGTCGACGGATTCGATAACAGCAGGTTTGAACATGGCCTTTGCCAGACCACGCATTGCATCGGTGATTTGCGGCCACACTTGCGCCGGATCAACAGTGCCAGCCGGCGCCTGCGCAGGTACAGCTACTTCGGTCGGCGTTCCGGTGTGAGGTGTCTCGTCATTAGTCGTTGTTACGGCCAATGGTGCAGAAGCATCTGCTTGTGTCGGGACAACAGACTGTGGTTCCGGAGTCGTTGGGCGTTGCATGCCGGTGGAGGTATCGCCATTTGCGTGTCCACCAATTTTTGCGCGGCCAGTTGTGGGGTTGATTGGTGCTTGAGGCAGTGCTGCAGCAACACCATTTTCGCGCAGTGTTTTTACTGCTTCTTCAAGTTGTGAGATTCGTGCAAGAAGATTTTCGTTGCTGTCGTCGAAGATTGGAGATGCCAGTTGGACAACTGCAACTTCCAACAACAATCGAGCATCGGGTGCATGACGCATTTCCACCATGGTGGTGCCGAGTACTTCCATGACACGCACGATGCGCTGGACACCCATGTCTCGGGCATACGTGGTGAGTTCGGCTAGTCGTGCCGCAGGGAGTTGCACCAATTCGGGTGACATCAGCGAAAGGAAACAATCGCGCATGGTGCGCACAACATCTTCGGCGTACTGATGCGGATCGCGTCCGAGTTGCATTGCACGCGCGACAGAAGCCAAGGCTGCACCGTGATCGCGAGCAATGATTGCAACAACAAGTTCTTCGGTGTGCAAAACCTCTTCAGGTTCGCCACCACCAGACACAACTAGTTCGAGTGCCGACAATGTGTCACGCGCACTGCCTCCGCCTTGACGAAGAACTTGCTCGATGGCTTCATCATCAATGGTGAGTTCGGCAGCCGCGATAACAAAGCGAACATACTTTTCAAGTTCGACAACCGGGATCAGATGGAACTGCAGATGCTGAACACGGCTGCGAATGGTTTCGGAAACTTTTTGGGGATCTGTGGTGGCCAAAACAAATACCACTTGCTCGGGCGGCTCTTCGAGAGTCTTAAGCAGTGCGGCTTCAGCACCACGAGTGAGCATGTGCACTTCGTCCAAAATAAAGACGCGGTGACGGCCGGGGCTGGTGAGGGCTGCGGCTTCGATGATGTCGCGAATTTCCTGGACGCCGTTATTGCTCGCCGCATCCAGTTCGAGAACGTCGTAACTGGTGCCTGCCTCGACTGCCTTACAGGAATCACAGATGCAGCACGGTTCGCCCTCAAGAGGGTTCTCGCAGTTGAGAACCTTGGCCAAAATACGGGCGGTGGTGGTCTTGCCGGTACCGCGGGGGCCTGAGAAGAGATAGGCCTGGCCCTCTCGTTCATTGATGACCGCATTGCGTAATGCCCGTACGACATGGTCCTGCCCGTACAGCTCGGAGAACTTCCGAGGTCGGAATCTGCGGTACAGGGACTGAGTTGCCATCAATGCGACCCTACCAATGAGGTGCACTAGGGGCCCGTGTGTGCCAGTCTGAGACCACGAGTTGAGCCTTTCTTGGCTACCGTTTCATAAGCCCATGCGTCGTCTCCTTCCCTTCTTCCTTGCAATCCTTGGCAGCCTTGCCCTCGGTACTGGCGTGGCGCATGCCATCGGGGAAAACACCATTGCCTCTTCCAGCCCGGCTGCGGGCGAGGTGGTCACCGTTGCCCCCACTCAACTGCAGTTGCGCTTCACCCTTCCCGTTGGCGGGGCCGAAGCAGTTGCCCAGATGGGTTTATCCCTTGCCTGTGAGTCAAAACTGACGAATCTGGGGCCCCCAGAGCTCTCAGCAGACGGATTGACGGTCTCTGCTGCCCTGACCCAGATTCCGGCAAACGGCACCTGTGTTGTCGCTTGGTCGCTTCCCGACGGAAGCACTGGTTCGTTCTCATTCACCTCAAATGCTCAGGCCACCACCACCGTCGCCTCGTCCGTCCCTGGTGGCGGCACCACCGTCACCATTCCTGGCCAACCCACGACCACCGAGGTTGCTCCTCGACTCGGCGGCCCCATCGGCATGATGCGCTGGATTGTCTTTTTCACAGTCAGCGCACTTTTTGGTGGGCTGATGTTCATCAAGTTGCTGTGGCCCGAGGGCGTCGAATACGGAATCACCGAGAGATACTTCCGACAGGTTTCGATTGCCGCGATTATCTCTCTCGTCGTTCTCATCGTTCTCATGACTGCCCAGGAAACTGGTGGCGGGTTCGTGTCTTCATTGTCACCGACTTCTTGGGGACCTCTGTTTGAAACAAACGAAGGACGCGCGGTCTTTGTGCGGTTGGTGATGGTATGTGGTCTCACCTATTACGCGTGGATCACCGAACGAATTTTTGAACCTACGAACATCGTTCCGACAACAATCTTGTTGGCACTCACAATGCTGTCATACGGATTCGATCGCGCATCGGGTCGTGCACTGGTACTGGGAATCATCATGGCCGTCATTCACATGACACTCATTGCAATATGGGTCGGAAGTATCGCACTGATCTGGCGGGTGGTATTGCATGGACCTGGCGATGTCGACCTTGTTCATGCTCTGCAAGGTTGGGCCAAGTACGCAACACCACTGACGATTGGCATTGTTTCCACTGGTGTTTTTCAAGTGTGGCGACTCGATGGAATCAGCATCATCAACAGCGGCCATGGTCGGGTGGTGCTTCTCAAAACCCTTGTTGTTATCGGCATGCTGTTTGTCAGTGCAACTGTTCGACAATTCATTGTTCGCGGAATGCAGCGCGCAAAATCTCTCAACGAGCGCGTCGTATACAGACTCAAGAAACCAGTTGGCATCGAAATGGCGCTCAGCATTTCGGTTCTTGCATTGTCATC
>JBEAXB010000273.1:0-3031 GCA_041160045.1 Actinomycetota bacterium | reverse complement strand
CGGCTCCCGTGTAAGAAAGGAAGATCTGGCGGGCCAATCCCGATGCATCGATGTCCTTGCGAATGATCCCCATGGACTGTGCTTGGCGCATGGCCACGACTTGAAAGCTGGATGGTTCGACAGGAGTGGGATGTGCGGCAGCAGCGTGTTGAGTAACAGCAACAACTTGTCGATATGCGTTGGAGTTGCTGACGAATGCGCGCACGGTGTGGTCGATGATCAGTTGTGCTTCGGCAATCGGGTCGCCAGGGTCGAGCGCCTGCAGCGATTCGGCAAGGTTGGTCAGGATTCGGCCGACGAGTTGGTACATCAGCTCGTTGCGTGTGCCGACCAGGTTGTAAACGGTGGCCGCTGAGACGCCCGCGAGCGCAGCGATCTCTTCGGTGGTGATGTCATTGGAGTCACGTGTACCGAGCAGGATGACCGCAGCGTCCAGGATGGCGTCGCGCCGCTTCGCCTTGTTGAGATCCCTCGGTCCTTCCACGGCAAGAGTATGGCACGCCTTGGTTGGGTTCTCTTCGATGTAGGCGTGCAGTGTCGTGGTGGCCCAGACGAGTTGACAGACTTGACTTTTCGAGATATTTAGAGTTCACTCTAAATATGCGACACGATGAGCAAGTACGTCTGATCAAACAACTCTGCGCCCACCTCGACGCGGGCACCAACGAAGACGCCGGTGGTCTCCGGCGATTGCCGACGGCCACCTATACCGATTCGGCACGATCTGAGCGCGAGTGGAATGAGTTCTTCATGGCGACGCCGCAGTGCATTGGGCTGTCGGGCGACCTTCCAGAACCGGGCTCGTTCCTGACGAACAACGACCTTGGAATTCCCATCCTTGCAACGCGCGACCACGACGGGTCCTTCAAGGCATTCGTGAACTCGTGTCGTCATCGGGGAGTCATCGTTGAAACTGAGGAGCGCGGCACGGCACGACGCTTCACCTGTCCATTTCATGCGTGGACGTACGACACCGGTGGCGCGCTAGTTGGTGTACCGAAGTCCGAACACTTTGGCGACGTCGACAAGAGCTGTCTCGGTCTGCGTCCGCTTGCGGCCGAGGAACGGCACGGCTTGCTGTTCGTGCACCCCGACCCAGAAGCCGCGATTGATCTCGACCAGTTGTTGGGCGAATGGTTCAACGACGAATTCCCTACGTGGAACTTTGCAGATCTCGTTCCGCTCACGCGGCAGGTATTCGACACGGCGTGCAATTGGAAGCTGGCAATGGATACCTTTGGTGAGACGTACCACTTCTCCGTGCTGCACAGGGACACGCTATTCAACGGTTTCCACGGCAACGTGCAGTGCTACGACGAGGCTGACCATCTGCATCGGATGATCTTGTGCAAGCGCGACATCGACGCCATGCGCTTGTTGCCCGAGGAGCAGTGGGACATCACGGTCGCTGGTCTGCCCGTGTACTGGATCTTTCCGAACGTGATTCTGTTGCCGTTCGACGCCGGGTGCTTTCTTGTCCGCGCATACCCCGATCGCAACGACCCGGGCCGACATGTGAGCCGTGTGAGCTTCTACCTGAAACCAACACTTGCCGCGATGGGTGATGAGATGACTGCATTCGCTGCTGACATCGCCGAGAAGTTTGCGCACGTGATTCGTGACGAGGATTACGCAATGGCCTCCTCGCAGCAGACCGCAGCGAATTCGGGAGCGATGCAGCATGTGATCTTTGGTCGCAACGAGCCCGCCCTGCACCACTACCACAACACCTATCTCGCTTTGTTGGGACTCGAGCAGTTGCCGCTGTTGGACGAAGCAGCCGTAACCGGCGGGAAGTAGCAGAGGCTGGTGCTTCATTCCACACCCAAGTATTGATGGGGTAGTGGCAGGGGTTTCAGCAAACGTCTGGAACGTGAAACGTCACTTTTTGGAATGTTTAGTTCCCATTTTTATTTCCCGCAACGTTCTGGTGGTGTTTCAGAGGGATTTGGGTGCACTAATTTATCAATATGAAATTTCCATTCAAATCAGGGATTCGTTCACATCGATCAGCAGGAGCGGTGCTTCTTGTTGGCGTATTCGCTGGTGTCACAGTTGGCGGAGGTGTGGGAGTGATTGCTATTTCTTCAACAAAGACAGTGACGGTGTGCGCAAATAAGAAGTCCAATGTGTTGCGTTATTCAAAGAACGGAACATGTGCAAAAACTGAGACCAAGGTCGTGCTTAATCAGACTGGTGCAACTGGTGCAACTGGTGCCTGGCCCAACTGGCCCAACTGGCCCAACTGGTGCGGCTGGTGCCAAGGGTGATGTCGGCGTCACTGGTGCAACTGGTGCAAATACGAATTCGCAAGTTAAAAATTTGTGTGGCACGAATGGTGCGACTGCATGTGCAGTTGGGTTGACAGGTCCCGGGGGAGGAATTGTTTTTATGACCCCTTCAACACCGGGCAATACGTCCGGTCTGTTTTATGAGGCTGCACCGTCAACGTGGTCGTTATCATCGGGTGATCCAACGTCGGCGTGGTGTGACAACACAAGTATTGCGTTGGGGTTGGGTTCGGCGGCACCTGGGCCTGGCGCGATGGATGGTGCGACCAAAGCTGCTGTGATGTTGGGTGTGTGTACGACCGGAGCTGCAAATCTTGCTGATGCATATACAACGACCGTGAATGGGGTTGTATACGGAGATTGGTTCTTACCGGCAAAGGGCGAACTCAACCAGATGTATCTCAATAGCGTCGCAATTGGTGGATTTGCTTCCGGCTTCTATTGGAGTTCGTCTGAAAAAGATGGAGGTCTCGCGTGGTCCCAGGACTTCAGCAACGGGACTCAGAACACCGAAAACAAGACGGACATATCCTCGGTGCGTCCTGTGCGGGCCTTTTAACCGTTTTATAGTCTCCTGCTCTTTGACTCAAGCAGGCTCAAGTAACCTCTATATAGATGACGTGAGGTGTGTCGGCGAGTTTCGCTCCACATTTCGCACCATCCCCCGCCTTCGTAGCTCAGTGGATAGAGCACCGGTTTCCTAAACCGTAGGTCGCAGGTTCGATCCCTGCCGAGGGCGC
>JBEAXB010000064.1:0-5673 GCA_041160045.1 Actinomycetota bacterium | reverse complement strand
GAACTTCGTACAGACATTCACTCATGGTCTTTGACCGTAGACGGTGATGCTTCCTTTTGAGAACGCAGACGGTCAAGAAGAAGAAAAAGTACTGCGGCGCTGAACGCACCAAGCGACACCCACTGGTTCAATCGCAGTCCCCCAGCCGAATGTGCCGGATCGACGCGGAGCCCTTCGACAAAGAACCGCAACATGGTGTAGCCAGCCACGTACCACGCAAGCAGTCGACCGCGAGCAGGAGAAATCCGTGACTCGATGCGGATCAAGACAAAGGCCAGGAGCAGGCAGCCAATCGATTCGTAGAGGAATGTCGGATGGAACGTGGTGCCTGCCGAATAGCCGGCTTTCAGGGCAGTGGAATCAGAGACTTCAAGTGCCCACGGCAATGTGGTGGGACGACCAAAAAGTTCCTGGTTGAACCAATTACCCCATCGACCAATTGCTTGTGCGACAGCGATGGCTGGCACTGCGCACGAAATGATCCACCAAGCATCAAGGCCCCGCCTGCGAGCGGTCCACCCACCAACTAAGACTCCGAGAGCCACACCGCCCCAAATACCGAGGCCGCCCTGCCAGATCTTGACCACATCGAACCAGCGACCCTGGAACTTTTCATAGTCCGTGATCACGTGATAGATCCGGCCGCCGATGATTCCGGCTGGCACAGCCCACATAGCGATTGATGAAATGTCGTCGGTTGTGCCAACGCCCTTTGCTTCAGCGCGACGGCCCGCAATGCGCACGGCAACAATCACACCCAATGCAATCATGAGGCCGTATGCATTCATCTTGATCGGGCCCAGTTGAATCGAACCCGACGATGGACTCGGAATTGCACCGAGCAGTAACGAAAAAATCACGCGGTGACACGCTGTGCGAATGCAACAGCACCTTCAAAGATGATGTCTTTGTCGTAGTCCTGCGTTGCAACGTGATAGCTGCGCTCAAGCATGACGCGCTCGACTGGTCCGCCATACGCTGCCGCGACTGCATCGCTGTCGCTTGGCTGCACAACATGATCCTGCACCGAGGTGAACAGCAACATCGGCATTTTGATATTGCTGTAACGCTGCGCAAGAGGAGCAAGCCCTTCCGACAAGAACGAGTGCATCGCAGCAAGAGGTGTTCCGGAATATGCAGTCTCGGTCACGTTCGGGTCGGCAATGTCAGAGCCGATGCCGTCAGCGGTTTCGACTCCGCCATCGATCATTTCCTGCAACATGTTGAGAACCTCGACAGGCTGGGGTTGCGTCGCTGGGTTGATGCACACGATTCCCTTTGCCTCGGGATGCTCTGCTGCCATCCACAAGGTGAGCGCACCACCCATCGACAGACCCATCACCACAATTTTGCTCGCGCGCTTGACCAGTACTTGATACGCCTTCTCGGCGTCGCCACTCCAATCTGCCCAACGCGTCGGAATCATGTCTTCCATCGCTGTTCCGTGACCGGCAAGCTGTGGCAGTTCCACATGAAACCCAGCCGCGGCGCATGCCTCGGCAAGACCGCGCATCGAGCCTGGGTTGCCGGTGAAGCCGTGGAGCACGAGTACTCCCACATCTGATGATCCGATGTGAGAAAACGGTTCGGCTCCGGGAATGGTGGGTGCAGTCATGATGAATCCTTTGCTTTGGGACGATTGTAGGTGGGCATACGCATGGCTTTGCGCCCGTGTTTGACCTGGAGCACAGATACTGGTGGACTAGAGAGGCATGCCTCGCTCCGACCGTCTCCAGCGTCCTCGCCGGATTGACGGATACGCCATCGCGGCAATCGTTCCTGTCATTGCCCTGATTCCTGCATGGCTGATTGCCATTTCTACTTTCTGGTGGGTGATTGTCCAATTCACATACGTGCCTTTCCCGATGTTTGCGACGGCGTGGTTTCTTCTCGGCGGGTGTCTGTTTGTCCGGCCCGTTCAACGACTGGTGCTGCAACGCTTGCTCGGGGCCCGGGTTCCCACTCGTGCCGAACGCGACTCACTGCAACGCGCATGGCAGATCGTTGCTCAGGCAAATCACATTCCGCCTGGAAAGTTCGTTCTTGCCGTCACCGATTCGGACGATCTCAATGCATTCGCAAGCGGCGGACATCTGGTTGTTGTTTCTAGTTGGGCCATCAAACATCTGTCGCAGGATGATTTGTGCGGAGTACTTGCACACGAACTCAGCCATCACCTTGGGATGCATACCGTTGCTCTCACCGTTGGCCAATGGCTCACGATTCCGATCGTCCTTCTCGCACGCATCGGATTTCTTCTGCAAAACATTGCCGATGCTGCAACAAATGTTTTTGTCACGCGATCACCTGGCGCCGCACTTGCTGGCCGAACCCTCACTGGCATCATCACCATCATTTCGTGGTTGTTCCTCGCGATGATCACCGTGTCGCAATACATCAGCAATGCCGTTGGCAAAGGTGCCGAATTCAAGGCCGATGAAACAGTCGTGCAAATGGGCTTCGGGCGGCCGTTGCTGAACTCGCTTCGCATCGTGGTTGAAAACGGGCAAGGCGAACGCGCCATCCAATGGAAAGACCGTCTCGTGACCGCCCATCCACCTGCGCGCACGCGAATTGCACGAATCGACGCTCAGCTGCGTCAGATGCCCCGCAAAAACCCCCGATAGCGTTGCCAGCATGACAAATGCGCGTTTTCCTGCCCACTTTGCACAGACGCCACCCACACAAGTAGCCATATAGATATGACAAGTCTTCCCGGCGACCCATTTCTTGCCGCCTCCCGCGGCCAAGCTGCCAGCCATACCCCCGTATGGTTCATGCGCCAGGCTGGTCGCAGCCTTCCCGAGTACCGCAAAATTCGTGGCGAAGGAAGCATTCTTCAGGCCATCAAGCAGCCAGACCTCGCAGCGGAGTTCACCATGCAGCCAGTGCGTCGGTACGGCGTCGACGCCGCTGTTCTCTATTCCGACATTGTCGTGCCTGCCCACGCCGTTGGCTTTGGCATCGATGTTGCACCCGGCACCGGCCCTGTTGCATCTTCCCCGTTGCGGGAGCGTGCCGATTTCGCACGACTACGTGAGATGGAATCCGGTGACATCTCGTACGTGATCGAAACAGTGCAGACCCTGGTGAAAGAACTCAAGGTTCCACTCCTTGCATTTGCCGGTGCACCATTCACTGTCGCGAGTTATCTCATCGAGGGACGCCCGAGCCGTACGTATCAAAACACGAAACGCATGATGCGACACGACACCACTTTGTGGCACGACATCATGGCTCGGCTCGTGCAGCATTCCGTCGAATTCATTTCGGCGCAACTCACTGCCGGTGCCGAGGCGTTTCAAGTTTTCGATTCATGGGCTGGTGCGCTGTCACGACCTGATTACGACACGTACGTTCGCCCACACACCACAGAAGTATTTGCACAGTTGGCACAACGTCATCCAGGTGTCGCCGGAATTCATTTCGGAATTGGATGTGATCATCTTCTCGAATCAATGAATGCTGTTGGCAATGCAGTGATTGGCCTCGACTGGCGCACATCGATCACTGATGCACGCTCCCGTCTTGGAGCAAACACTGTTGTCCAAGGAAACCTCGACCCAGCACTTGTTCTTGCCGGCTCAGAAATTGCTCTCGAAGGCGCAGCCGCAGTTCTTGCCGATAACGCACAACACCCCGGACACATTTTCAATCTCGGACATGGTGTCCAACCCGATACGGACCCGGCGGTTCTTGCCGACGTGGTTTCATTCGTTCACGAAAGAAGTTCGAAATGACAAACTCCTCACGCACAGCAGTGATGCTCATGGCTTACGGAACTCCGCGTACCAAAGAAGAAATTCTTCCGTACTACACAGACATTCGTCGCGGACGTGCCCCAACAGATGAACAACTGAACGATCTCATCAAGCGGTACGAGGCAATTGGCGGATTATCCCCACTCAAGCAACTCACCGAAGATCAACGCGATGCCCTGCAGACCGAACTTGATCTGATCAATCCTGGTCATTACCAAGTGTTTCTTGGGCTCAAACACGCCACACCATTCATTGAAGAATCAGTTGCTGAGGTCGCAGGTCTTGGTTTCACACGCATCGTCTGTTTGGTCCTCGCCCCGCATTACTCCACCTATTCCATCGGGCAATACACCGACAGAGTGCGCGTCTCGGCCGAACCGTTCAACATCGAAGTTGTTGGCATCGACTCATGGGCCCGTGAAGAAGCATTCATCGACTTTCTTGCGGCCGATATGAAAGCCAAACTGGCAACACTCCCCGAGCGAACAAAGGTGTTGTTCACCGCTCACTCGTTGCCTCAGCGCATCATCGATGCCGGAGACCCATACCCAGACGAATTGCGTGCCACGGCAGAACTCGTTGCCGAAAAAGTTGGACTTGACCGCTGGTCACAATGGTCGATTGCATGGCAGTCAGCTGGCCGCACGCCCGAGCCATGGATTGGTCCGGACATTCTTGCTGTCATCGATCAGATGGCAACAACACGTGACACTGATGAACCAGTGGATGGCGTGCTCGTGTGTGCATGTGGCTTTGTCGCAGACCACCTTGAAGTGTTGTTCGACCTCGATCTTGAAGCATCGCAACACGCAGCCAAATACGGAATTGCATTTGCCCGCACTGCATGTGTCAACGACAATGCATCTGTGATGGCGGCACTTGCCCTTCGAGTTGTCAACGCGTGAGCACTCCGCGTCGTGTTGTCGTTGTGGGCGGCGGTGTCGCCGGGCTCACGACTGCACTCACGATTCTTGTTGATTCCCCGCATCCTGTCGATGTAGTACTGATCGAAGCTCAGGCAACAACCGGAGGAGTCATTCGTACGTCTCCGTTTGCGGGTCTTCCTGCAGTTGATGAAGGGGCCGATGCATTTCTTACACGCGTTCCATGGGCGTCTCAACTCGCATCCGAACTCGGATTAGGTGCCGCGCTTACGTCTCCAACCGGTGCACACGCGTCAGTGTGGCACAACGGCATGCACGATATTCCAGGGGATTTGTTGCTTGGTGTTCCTGCAAAGATGCGCGTCTTTGCGACAACAAGCTTGTTGTCACCACTCGGAAAACTGCGCGCAGCACTCGAACCACTTCTTCCCGCCACCGTCGATACCGATTCAATCGGCCATTACGTTCGGCACCGATTCGGCAATCAAGTGCATGAACGGCTCGTCGACCCACTGGTCGGGAGCATCTATGCCGCAGATACCGACAATTTCTCAATGGCAGCGGTGCCGCAAATTGCGGCTCTTACGGCGCAGCGCAGCATGTTGCTTGCAGCAGGAAAAACTCGGGCATTGGCAGCCAAAGGTCCAGCGACACCAATCTTTGGCACACCATTACGCGGAATAGGAGCACTCATCGAGTCCTTGACGCAACGAGTCAGCGCACTTGGTGGCCGCATTCAGACCGGCGAACGTGTCACCGCAATCGAAAAGAGCGCTGTTGGTTTCACGATCTCCACAACGATTACTTCACACGAAGCCGATGCAGTGGTCGTGGCGTCACCGGCCAAACACAGCGCAGAGTTTCTCCGCACGCTCGATGAACGCGCCGCAGATCTGTTGGCGCAATGGACACACGCTTCAGTTGTCCTTATCACCATGGCGATTCCCTCTGCCCAGTGGCCGGCAAGATTCACTGGCAGTGGATACCTCGTGCCCAAACCCGATCAACGGTGGGTGACTGCTGCATCG
>JBEAXB010000272.1:1613-4404 GCA_041160045.1 Actinomycetota bacterium | reverse complement strand
CAGTGGATGACAGCAGGCCGCGGAATTCTCCATATCGAGACTCCGCCTGAATCACTGGTCATCAGCGGTGGGCTATTTCATGGTCTGCAGTTGTGGGTCAATCTTCCTGCCAAGAAGAAGATGATTTCGCCTGCGTACCAAAACCTGGAAGCCGACATGGTGAAGTTGTTCACGACACCCGATGCTGGGACCCTCATTCGTTTGATTGCCGGTGATCTTGCAGGCATCAAGGGGCCAGGTTCAACGCACACTCCGATTGTGATGTCACATGTGACTCTCTCACCAGGTGCACGCATGGTGTTGCCATGGAACCCTCGGTTCAATGCCCTTGCTCATGGCCTCAAGGGTTCCGGCTTTGCTGGCACGGAACGCCGCCCGATGAACGTGGGTCAAACGGCTGTGTTCGGCAAAGGCGACACAATCACACTCGAGGCATCAGCAAAGGAAGCCTTCGATGTAATCCTGCTTGGTGGTCAACCAATTGGCGAGCCGGTCGAGCAGTACGGACCATTCGTGATGAACACTCGCGAAGAACTACAGCAAGCATTCGATGATTATGGCCGATTGGGAACAGTTCCCGCAAACGGAATTACTCCATTTCGCGGACGCAAGAAATAAATCGTGGGATTAGCTGACCTGCGTCAGCCCACCATCGACAACAAGAATTTGTCCGGTGACGTACTTGTTGCGAACAAGTGCAAGAACTGCTTCGGCGCAATCATCTGGTGTTGCTGAGCGCTTGAGTGGCGCTATTGCTGCAACGCCCGCGTGCTGTGAGCTCCAGTCTTGCGTCCATGGTGTTTCCACCAAGCCGGGCGCAACTGCATTGTGCCGAACCGGACCATGACTCTTTGCCATCAGCTTTGTCATGTGATTCAACGCAGCCTTAGTCATTGAGTACGCAATCGATGAGCCCATCGGGCGCACACCAGCAACAGACGTGATGTTGACAACATTGCCGTCCTCAGATTTGCGCAGATGTGGCATGGCCATTTTTGTGAGCTGCCACGTGCCGAAAACATTCACTTCGAATGTGCGTTCAAAAATTTCATCGGTCAACGCATCAAGGTCACCGTGTGGAACAAGTGTTGTCCAGCCAGCATTGTTCACGAGAATATCGAGCTTGCCGTACTTTGCAATCGTTGCATCAATCAGGTTTTGACATTGTGCTTTGTCGCTGATGTCTGCCTGAACATACATGGCATCGTTCGGAAGTGACGCCGCCACTTTTTGGCCAGCTTCGACCGAGCTTGCTGAGTTCACCACAACATGTGCTCCGAGTTCTGCCAGGCGCTGTGCTGTGCGCTCACCGATTCCACTTGATGAACCAGTAACAATGGCAACAATTCCTTTTAGCTCCGACATAACGACCTCCTGATTGGTGTTGTCATCGTAGAACGGCGAGCACTGCTCCGACGATAAGGAAGGGACCGAATGCAAAACGGGTGCTTCGGTTCGCTTTCCCGCCTGCCACCGTGGTCAGTGCATAGACACCAGCAATCACTGATGCTGCAACGAGAGCCACCAAAAGTGCCCCATAGGACATCCACCCCAGATACATCCCGAGCAATCCACCGAGCCTCACATCACCAGAACCCAGATCGCCCTTTGAGGCCAACTGCAACACACGCAATCCTCCCCACATGAGCAGTGCACCAATCGCCATCCGGATGATTGATCCCCGCGGATCAACGCGAGCAGAAAGAACGAGAAGAGGTGCTGCACACAGACAAGCGGTGAGAACGATGTCTCGCGGCAACAAGTGGGTATCCAGATCTATCAATGCAAGTTGTGTGCCGAATGCGAAGAGAATGGCAAAAGATGCGGCGACAAAACTCACATCAAATCGAAGGATGAGAGCAAGACTCAGAATTCCGTTGATGAAAGCCGCAATGTGGGGAGTGAACTCGTAATCAGTGATATGTGCTTCACCGAATGTCTCGCCGTACTTGCGCAGCAGCCGCACATTTTCTGCGGCTCGTTCAGCTGCCCACCAACCAAACAATGCACCAACCAAGACCCATGACAAAATTTTCATGCCGAGTGTGTAACGACTGCGGCGAACAATTACCAATCACCCCCGAAGGGTTGGTGCTATTCCTGTACGAGTTCGATGAGGGTGCCGAAGCTGCCCTTCGGATGAATGAAGGCCACCGTGGTGCCTCGACTACCGGGGCGTGGTGCCTTGTCGATAGGGATTGCACCAGCAGCGATCATGGAAGCAAGAGCTTCTGCACAATTGTTCACGCGATAACCAATGTGATGCAGGCCTTCGCCACGCTTTTCAATGGACTTTGCGACTGGCGAGTCTGGGTTCGTTGGTGTGAGCAACTGCACATAGCTTTCGGCAACCTTGAGAAGAGCTTCTTCTACGCCATCGCTCTCGACAACTTCGCGATGATCGACGGTTGCGCCGAATGCATCTTGGTAGTACTTGATTGCTGCTTCAAGATCGCGAACCGCGATTGCAATGTGATCGATTTCGGTGAGAATCATTGTGTTTCCTTATGTCCTAGCGACGGAACCAGGTGAGCTTGTCGGCAACCTTGGCACGCAATTCGTGATCGTCGACGCCGAGTCCTTCTTCAGGAGACAAGCAGAGAACTGCAAGTTTTCCTTCGTGCATATTGTTGTGCACTTGGTAGGAGGCTTCGCCCACTTGTTCGAGCGTGAACACTTGTGACATCACCGGATGAATCATTCCCTTGGAAATGAGACGGTTGGCTTCGAATGCCTCTTTGTAGTTTGCAAAGTGACTGCCGACCAATTTCTTCAGACGCATCCAGAAGTG
>JBEAXB010000272.1:0-1604 GCA_041160045.1 Actinomycetota bacterium | reverse complement strand
CGGTTGTCGAACTCGAGCATGAAACCACTGGTGGCTGCACATGTAACAACTGTTCCGCCACGCTTGACGACGTACATGGACGCAGCGAATGTGGAACGGCCGGGGTGTTCGAACACGATGTCCGGATCTTCGCCGACAAGTGCGCGAATGTCTCCGCCGAGGCGACGCCATTCTTTTTCGTTGTGAGTGCCATCTTCGTTCCAGAACTGATAGTTGGCTTTCTTGCGGTTGATGATGTGCTCACAACCCATCTGACGAAGAATTGCTTCCTTTTCTTCAGACGACACGACTGCGACAGGAATGCCGCCACCGTTGAGAACGTATTGCACTGCATACGAACCGATGCCGCCGGATGCTCCCCAGATGAGAACAACATCGCCCTGCTTCATGTTCGCGCCATTTGGCGAAACAAGCATGCGGTAGCTGGTGGAGTTGCACAGTGCACTGACGGCTGCTTCTTCCCAGGTGAGATGTCCTGGCTTTGGCATGAGTTGGTTTGCCTTGACAACTGCAACATCTGCAAGTCCGCCAAAGTTTGTTTCGTATCCCCAGATGCGCTGGTTGGAGCCCATCATCGAGTCACTGTGTGACGAAGGATCCTGGTCGTCGACATGGTTGCAATGCACGGTGATCTTGTCGCCGGGATTCCACAAACGCACCGCGCTGCCAACGCGAAGAACGACACCAGAAGCATCGGAGCCAAGAACGTGCTTGTCGAGGTCGTGGCGCTTTGCCCACACACTCTCTTTGCCCAACCGGGCCAAGGCACCGAAGGTGCTGATTGGCTCGAAGATGCTGCTCCACACCGTGTTGAAGTTGATGGAAGACGCCATCACTGCAATCACGACTTCGTCGGGAGCAAGTTCAGGCAAGGGAACCTCGCCAACATGAATGCTCTTGCGGGGGTCCTTGTCCTGGCTTGGAACGCCTTCCCACATGTTTTGGTCTTCCTTGCGGACATACGCGGCACGGTAAGAGGTGGGCAGTGGCAGGGCGGCAATTTGCTCGCCTGTGGCTCCGTTAAGGATGGCCTGAAGGATGTTTTCCATTCATCTGACGATAGCGACTTTCCCCCAATCATCTCCTAGCCTTATTCAACTCGCACCCACTCGGGTGCCCGACATTTCGGAGGCAAAAATGGCCGGTTCATACATCGTTGCGGGAGCCCGCACACCCATCGGAAAAATGAGTGGAGCACTCTCGTCTTTCACAGCTGCACAATTGGGTGGCTTTGCAATCAAGGCCGCTCTCGAGCGTGCCGGCGTGGCTCCAGAAGACGTCGAACACGTCATCATGGGCCAGGTCCTCACCGCAGGTCAGGGTCAGGTGCCGTCGCGCCAGGCTGCATCACTTGGTGGCATCCCGATGAATGTTCCCTCCATCAACATCAACAAGGTGTGCTTGTCGGGTCTTAACTCCATCTATCTCGCAGATCAGATGATCGCTTCGGGCGAAGCCGACATCGTCATCGCCGGCGGCATGGAGAGCATGACCAATGCTCCGTACCTCGCTCAAGGTGCACGTGGCGGATTCCGCTACGGCAACACAGAGCTGCAGGATGCCATTGTTCGCGATGGCCTCTGGTGTGCATTCGACGCATGTCT
>JBEAXB010000063.1:0-5685 GCA_041160045.1 Actinomycetota bacterium | reverse complement strand
GTCGGGTGCGCATCCGCAACGGGGGAGACCGACATTGACATCAATCAACACGTTTCGAATGCCGGCTTTCGCTGCCGCATCGATCGTTGCAAGAGAATCAACGGCAACGGTGATGAGGGTTTTGTCTTGGGCGTTCGCGAGCATTGCAAGGCGTGTTGTGTCGACAGTCTCATTTGCGAGCAGCAGGTCGTCACCGACGCCGGCTGCGACGAGGCCGAGAACCTCGCGTGGTGTTGCACATGTGAACGAAGAATGTCCGGCCAGCACCTGTGCGGCGGCAATTGCCGAACACTTGTGTGCTTTGACATGGGGGCGAAGGGAACGACCTGGGTGCACCTGTGCCATTGCTGAAATATTGGATCGCAGAACAGTGCCGTCGATCACAGGGCATGGCGTCGAGAGACGTGAAATATCCATAGTGCCGACGGAGGGACTCGAACCCTCAACATCCAGGACCTAAACCTGGCGCCTCTGCCAATTGGGCCACGTCGGCGACACGAGAAGGGTATCGCTCGTGAGGGCAGGTCGTTGGCCCGAATGGTGGCAAACTGTGGTCGTGACAATTACTGCTGGACACCACCTCGAATCAACCCTTGACGCGGAAGCTCTCACCGAGCAATTGGGCCTGGCCGACCGGGTGATCGACGACAAGTCGCTCGAGCGCAGCATCGAACGCTTTGCTGCACAAAAGATTGTTCTTCCGACATTTGGCGAATTGGCCGAACCACATCGCATCTCCGACAGCATCACAAAAGGTGTCGACAAGAATGCCGCCGACCCGCGCAACTTGTTTCGTGTGCATTGGTACAACAACCTCGCTGGCGACAAGGTGTCGGTTCCCGACCATGTTGTTCTGCCGTCATCGCTCACAGGTATCGACTCGCCAATCATCGTCGTGTTCGGTGACCGTTTTCCGATGATCACCGCGCACAAAGTGTTGGCGGCGTATTCATGCTTCGTGCCCCGCGTCATCACCGGCCAGTTCGACCCCACGCGTCATCGCGCCGTGTGGCCATCAACGGGTAATTATGCCCGCGGTGGAATCGCCATCAGTCGTCTCATGGGCTCGCGCGGTGTTGCGGTATTGCCCGCCGGTATGTCGCAAGAACGTTTCGATTGGCTCGACAAGTGGGTGGCAGATCCGTCCGACATCGTTCGAACCGCCGGCACCGAGAGCAACGTCAAGGAAATCTATGACGCATGCAACGAGATGGCCAAGGATCCCGGCAACTTCATCCTGAACCAGTTCTGCGAATTCGGAAATCATGCCGGTCACTATGAAGTCACTGGCCGTGCCCTGGCTCATGCCTTCGAGCATGTGAAGGAAAACGGTTACTCCGGTATTCGTCTGGCTGCATTCACATCAGCCACCGGTTCTGCCGGAACAATTGCTGCGGGCGATCGTCTGAAGGATTTGTACGGAACCCAGATTGTTGCTGTCGAAGCACTTGAATGCCCGACAATGCTCGAGAACGGCTTCGGTGAACACAACATCCAAGGCATCGGCGACAAGCACATCCCACTCATTCACAACGTGATGAACACCGACGTTGTTGTTGGCATCTCCGATCGTGCCACCGACGAACTCGATGTGCTGTTCAACACGCCAGCTGGTCAGAAGTACCTTGCCGAGCGTCATCATGCAAGCCCCGAACTCATCGATGCCCTCACGCATTTTGGTTTTTCGGCAATCTGCAATGTTCTTGCCGCAATCAAGACAGCGAAGTTGCTTGGCTACGGCGCAAACGATGCAATCGTCACCATTGCAACGGATGGAAGTGATTTGTATCCGAGCGAGCGTGCAAAGACAATGGCAACTCGATTCCCTCAAGGGTTTGGGGCAATTGACGCCGCAGAAGTTTTCAGCGAGCATCTTGGTTCGGTCAGTACCGACAACATCATTGATTGCACCGAGCGTGATCGCAGCCGCATTTTCAATCTCGGGTATTACACCTGGGTAGAACAACAAGGAACCCCGCTCGAAGTATTCGAAGCTCGCCGTTCACAGTCGTTCTGGCGCAGTGTTCGCAGTTATGTTCCGGTGTGGGACAACTTGATCACCGAGTTCAACGCCCGCGTTGCTCGACTCACAAAGTAATCACCCATGACAGGCGTGGTGACTGGCCTCGTCTGTGCTGTCTGCAATACCCGGGTGTCCATCGCGACACCTTTGTCGTGGGTGTGCCCGAACTCATCGCCATCAGACCGGCATCATGTGTTGCAATTCGAATCGGCAATCGAGCCGTTTCGTCCAACTGACGACACCAATCCGTATCTTGCCTTTCGTCGTTACTTGGCCGTCGATTCATTCGGAGAGCAATTAGGTCTTGACGAAGCGACACGCATTCGCATCATCACGCAGGCTGATGCAGCGGTAGCAGTCGTTGCTGGTGTTGGGTTTCACCGCACGCCACTGTCGCGTAACGACGCGTTGTCGGACGAACTGGGTTTCACAGCAACTGGCGGAATCTGGGTAAAAGATGAGACAGGCAATGTCGGTGGCTCGCACAAAGCGCGGCACATCTTCACCGAGTTGTTGCATCTGTTAATGGTCGAAGCCGCCGGACGTGCACCGTGGACGGCAGCAACCCGGCCTCCGCTTGCCATTGCCTCTTGTGGCAATGCAGCAATCGCGGCAAGCACACTTGCTGCTGCCATGTCGTGGCCGATTTCGGTTCATGTACCCCCAACTGCTTCGCCGCGGGTTCTCGCAACATTGAAAACACTCGGTGCAAACATCGTGGTGTGTCCTCGACGCGACTCCGATCCGGCCGGCGACCCGTGCGTTCTGCGTTTTCGCGAAGCCGTGGTGGCTGGTGCAATTCCATTCGGAGTCCAGGGAACTGAGAACGCATGGTGTCTTGATGGTGGACGCACGATCGGTTGGGAAATCACCGAAGAACTCGGACATCTCATCGATCGCATCTTTGTGCAGGTGGGCGGCGGTGCCTTTGCTGCAAGTGTGGGCGCATCGTTGCGTACTGCTGGCGTTCACCCGAAACTCCATGCCGTACAAACTGTCGGTTGTGCTCCGCTTGCTCGTGCGTGGGAACGCGCAATGGCCACCGGTGGTACTCACGACGCTGGCCCGCGATGGGATCAGTGCATGTGGCCCTGGGAAACAGAGCCAGTGTCGTTCGCGGACGGCATTCTTGATGACGAGACATACGACTGGATCGGCATTCTCGATGCAATGACCGATACCGGTGGCTCGCCCGTTGTAGTTACCGAAGAACATGTGCATCGCGCATACGAATTGATTCGCAACGTTGGTGGGTACAACTCGTGTGCCACTGGTGTTGCAGGGTTTGCCGGGGTTCTAGCGATGCGTAACCAGATTGCGAACGATGAGCGCGTTGTGGTTGTGGTGAGCGGAGTTGCTCGCTAACGATCAGGAATGACGTGGGTCGGCAACGACTTCATGAAGTTGGCCGGTTTCAACGTCGTACACAAAGCCGCGAATGTGCTCCTTGAAAATCACGAAAGGGCTGTGGGTGAGTCGAGCCATCGATTGGCGCACATCTTCATAGGGGTCGGCGAATGCTTCGATTGCCCAACCTGGCTTGATGCCGCATTCATCTTCAATCTGACGCTTGAAACCATCTTCGGAAATCTTCTGCAAGCCACAATTGGTGTGGTGGATCAGAATGATCTCCTGGGTGTCGAGCAGGCGCTGAGATACCACGAGTGAGCGGACCACGTCATCGGTCACAACACCGCCTGCATTGCGGATGACATGGGCGTCACCATGGCCGAGCCCGAGCATCTGAAAGATGTCCATGCGGCTGTCCATGCAGGCAACGATGGCGAGGTGGCGCTTCGGGGCCAAGGCAAGCCCGGCGTCTTGAAAACTGGCGATGAATCGGGCGTTATTGGTGATGAGTTCATCCGTACTTGGGCGGAAGTCGGGAAGAGAAGGCACGGCTCTATTCTTGCCGAGCGGGTAGCCTGATTCCACTATGAGCATTCCTGGTCTTCCTGTCAGCCCATTGGCCCTCGATGCGGGCGGCGACCCCCGTTCCGACATTTTCACTCGACTGCTAAAAAATCGAGTGATCATGCTTGGTACCGATGTCAATGACGACATGGCCAACAACATCTGTGCCCAATTGCTCTACCTCGAAGGCGAAGACGCAAACGCCGACATCTGGTTGTACATCAACAGCCCCGGCGGTTCAGTCACAGCTGGTATGGCCATCTACGACACCATGCAATTCGTGAGTTGCAATGTTGCAACTGTCTGCATGGGTCTTGCCGCTTCAATGGGTCAGTTCCTTCTCACAGCTGGTGCAGAAGGCAAGCGCTACACATTGCCAAACGCTCGCATCATGATGCATCAGCCTCTTGCTGGTCTTCGCGGTCAGGCTTCAGACATTGCGATTCAGGCAGAGCAATTGCGCTTCACCAAGTTGAAGATGGCCGAATTGATTGCCCATCACTCAGGTCGCACACTGCAAGAGATTCAGGCCGACAGCGAGCGTGACCGTTGGTTCACAGCTGAGCAGGCTCAGGAATACGGTCTTGTCGACAAGGTGATTGTCAAGCGCGGAGAAATTCGCTAACTATTTGCTCGGAACCGTTGTGGTGACGCCATCAACGGGAACCACTGTGGTGGTCGGAGCAACACGCGGCGGCTCGATATTGAGGCCAGTCGAAATGTCGACGGCACATGTGCTCTTGATCCAATCGCGCACGCGTAACGACGATTGATTTGCGGCATAGGTCGCATCGGCAAGCTTTTGCACGGCGATGGTGTCGGTGGCGTTGACCTTCGATGCCTGTGACAACAATTCTGTTAGGACAGCAAGATCGCCTTCGATGGACAGCGGTGCCCGTTCGAGGAGACGCTCGTAACGGCCCACCATTGCCGTGACTTCATCAGTGGTGGCGATGGGTTGTCCGATGGCGGGCAATTCGCGCGCCAGTTGCCGGCAAAAACTCGTGCCAGTGCGCTCGGGGGATGCACATCCGGAAAGAGCGAGAAGAAAGACGACGACAATTGCCGTTGTAGTTGTTCGTCGCGCACACATCCTGTCGATTATCACAGACTCGCACCCCGAGGAGACAGCACATGTATGCAGCCATCCGTTCCGCAACACTTTTGGGCACTCGCGGTGCTCCCATCATGGTGGAAGCACACGTTGGCAATGGCTTGCCCGGATTCACCGTGGTGGGATTACCCGACGAGGGATGTCGTGAGTCTCGCGACCGCGTACGGGCGGCAATGTTGTCGAGCGGGCTCGAGTGGCCGAACCGTCGTGTCACCATCAATTTGGCGGGTGGCGGCGAACGCAAAGGTGGCGCCGCGATGGACTTGGCCATTGCAATTGGTCTGTTGGTTGCGCAAGGTGTCGTCACACAGGAATCAGTGGACGATATTGCCTTTGTTGCCGAACTCGGGCTCGACGGATCTCTGCGTCCGGTTGCAGGCATGGCGCCACTCGTTGATGCAGTATCGAAACACGAGGTAGTGATTGCCGCACATGCAACCGAGGAAGCACTTCTTGCACGGCCACAAAGGTTGCGGCCCGTTGCATCACTCGGTGAGTTGGTAGATGTTTTGGCAAACAGTGCGCCATGGCCAGACATCGATGTGGTGCACGCGCGGGTTCTTGATGATGTCATTCCCGATCTGGCTGATGTTCGTGGTCAACAAGCCGCGCGCGTGGCACTCGAAGTTGCGGC
>JBEAXB010000007.1:0-12670 GCA_041160045.1 Actinomycetota bacterium | reverse complement strand
AGTACTCGGTATGAACGTGGAGGTGTGTAAATGACGAACCCACGAACTGCCGACTCCTTTCCACCCACCAGAGGGTTTCCCCTCTCAGCCAAATGGCTGCAACGCCAAATTAGCAGTCAGGTGTGCCGTTGCCCTAGGGCGCAAGCCTGGCTAGGCCTTTGTTGCGAGAAGTGGCACAAGCATCTCATCGGCTGTCAGGGACCCATGGCGACAAATGAGTTCGAAGGCTCCCCCATCGAGGGGTTCTTCAAAACTGACCGGAGCATGCGCAACGAGGGCGAGATCACCCATTCGACGTTTGACTTCGTCGCTCACACGCGGCCCGAACCACTGCTCGTCGAGGACTTTCTCTTTCGTGACAACCCACGCAACATCGTCATACCGCTGACAAGCGTCGACCAACGCAGATGCCCGGCCGCGCTTGGCATGCATCCAGCGAAAGCGGCCCTCTCCTGATTGATGGTCGACAAGATCGAGAATGTCGCGTGGTGGGACGATGGTGTTGTCACCGACATGCACTTGACCGTGGTCTGCCGTGACAACAAGAACTGTGTCTGGTGGCAAGACGGAAAGAATGTTTGCCACCAACGCATCAGCGGCACGTAGTTCGGCTTCGTAATAATCACCGAAACCACGCTCGTGGGCAATCTTGTCGACACCGTCGTAATAGGCGTATACGAACTCTTCGCCCGCTGCGAGTGCATCGCGCACAAGAATTGGAATACTGCTTGCGGCACGCCATCCCATTGATTTCACACCCGACAAGTGAGCGCTAGTAAAACCACTGCCTTCAAGCTCGCCCTTGCTCATCACCGGAACCCGTGACCCAAGAAATGGCGGACACGGCTGCACAAGCTCTGGCGGATACCGACGCCGCAGATCTCCGTTCTCATCGCCCCATCGAAGAACGTTCATCACGGTGTCCCCCATGTCGATGCGATATCCGATGAGTCCGTGCTCGCCAGGCGATAACCCCGTGACAAGTGACGTGAGAGCTGTCGCGGTGGTGGAGGGGGCAACGGTGGTGATGTGAGAGCCGACAAACCCAGACAGCGTTGGCATCGACGTTGCATGCGCCTGCAACTGATTCCACCCGAGGCCATCTAGCAACAGCAACACAATCCGATCTGCCCCCTGAACGAGAGATGGCATCCACGCAGGGACACTACGAGGCCCCCCAGGCGCACAGAGCACAGGAACGATGTCTGAGAGACATCCCTTGGCATATTGGGGCAGAACCGGCGTTAGAGCACTCACCCACCCATTCCATCACCTACGCTGGCTGTGTGCGAGTTTCTACACGAGGTGATTATGCCTGCAGGGCACTTCTGTCTCTCACTTTGCACGCAGACACCGGGGTCCCAACGTCAGTTCGAGACATTGCCGAGCGCACCGGATTGCCTCAGCCATACCTCGAGCAAATTCTCCTTGCCTTGAAGGGTGCCGGCCTCGTCAGATCAAAACGCGGCGTTGGTGGCGGCTATGTGCTTGCCAAATCACCTGCCGAGATCAAACTCTCCGACATCATTTCTGCCGTTGATGGCCCTATTACTCTTGGCGATTTCGGACAACCTCACCAAGATGGTTCATGCGACCATGAAGGCCAATGTGTCTTGCTCGCCATCTGGGATGTAGCTGGTCATCACATGCGCGAACACCTCGACGCCTACACGCTTGAGACGATTTCTTCGGCTGCTACGGGCAATGGCCCGTGGCCAAAAGTCGACCCGCACCACCATCACTGACAATTTCGTCAGTCAGGTTCCTTATTTGAGCACTTGGCGATGATTGCCAACATGTCGGCTGGAAGATTGGCTTCGAACGACATCTCTTCACCAGTTCCCGGATGAATCAGAGTGAGACGACGAGCGTGCAACATCGGACGCGGAGCGACCAACGCTGACTTTGCACCGCCGTACACCGAGTCACCAACGACCGGATGGCCAACTGCTGCGAGATGAACACGAATTTGATGCGTGCGACCTGTTTCGAGATTGCAGCGAACAAGGCTGAGAAGTGCCGGCTTGTTGAATGTTTCTTCGACTTCCAAATGAGTACGTGCCCACTTGCCGTTGTGTACCACTGCCATATGCATGGGGTTACGCGGATCACGACCTAAGGCAGCATCAACCACTGCGGTGGGTGAATCAAAATGACCCCACGCAAGTGCGAGGTACTCGCGACCCACTGCGTGTTCGGTGAGAGCAGCAATCAACGAGTCGTATGCACGTTGCGATCGGGCAACGACCATCATGCCCGTTGTTCCGGCATCGAGGCGATGAACAATTCCGGGACGTGCCGGCTGACCGACGCTTGCGACCTCGGGGTACAGATTCAAGATTCCGTTGACGAGAGTGCCAAGACCATGGCCAGATGCTGGGTGCACAACGAGTCCGGCACTCTTGTTCACGACGATGATGTCATCATCGACGTAAATCACATCGAGAACAACTGTTGGGTCTGGCCCTGGTGGCTCGGCAACCGGAATCTTGTCGAGATCGACTTCGACAATTTGCCCTTCGCGCAAGCGCGCCTTTCCGGTGAGCGAGACAGTGCCATCAACCGCTGCACCGCCATCAGCAATCAATTTTGCTGCGTCTGTTCGCGAGATGTCGGCAACCAACGAGACAATGCGGTCGAGGCGTTGTCCGCCGAGCGCTGCCGGAAGTGTTTCTTCAACTTTCAATGGATACCTCTTGTTCTGGATGGTCGCGCGATTCACGCACCATTGCAATGATCAGCAGGCATGCGCCCACCGATATCGCGGAATCAGCAACATTGAAAACCGGAAACCATTGAAGATCGATGAAGTCAACAACACGACCATGCAAAAAGCCGCTTTCACGAAACAAGCGATCGGACACATTGCCAATCGCCCCTGCCACAATTCCGGATAATCCGTATGCGGCAAGTGCCGAGTGAGCCCGCAACATTGCGCGCACCAGTAAGGCTATGGCAACCAAGGCAACAATTCCGATGAATGGCCCCAAACTCTGGCCTTGTGAGAAGGCAAAACCGCTGTTGAAACCAAGAGCAAAGCGCAGCGAACCGACAATGTTGATGACATGGCCATCAGTCAGAGTTGAAACCGCCCATGTCTTTGACAACTGATCGATGATCACAAGGACAAGCGCGATGCTTGCCAATCGACGAGGCGTAGGCACGATGATTCGAGATGCCTAGCGGCGACCCAAGCCACCGGCACGTTCTGTTACGAGCTCAGTGGCCCATGGGAGCGCGCGCAGGCGTTCTTTGGGGATGGGAAGGACGGAAAGGACGGAATAGCCATATTCGCCGATCTTGAGACGTGCAAGCGCGTGATCGATTTTCTCCACTGTTTCGCGAGCAGCAGCCGACAATGTGAGATCTTGCTCACGCTCAACGACCATGGTGTCACCCTCGCCGCCATCTTCATCGAACTGCACATCACCCATTTCATGATCTTCGATCATGGCGTTTGCTTCGCTTTCGAGGCGATTGGCCTGACCGACCAATTTGACGCGCTCGAACATCAACGCTTCACGCTGAGCGAGAAGGAACTTGATATCAAAATCCTTTGACGATGTGATGCCATCTTGCGATGGTCCTTTGACGATGACAGGACGCTTTGGTGGCTCAGGCTTCTTGACAGCCTTACGCGGTGGCAATGCAGGAGCGACGGGAGCCACAACAACAGCAGCTGCCTTCTTTGCAGGTGCAGCCTTGACAACTGCAGCCTTCTTTGCAACAACAATTGCCTTCGTCGGTGCGGCCTTCTTGACAGGAGCTGCCTTCTTGACTGGAGCTGCCTTGGCTACAACCTTCTTTGCAGGAACAACCTTCTTGGCTGGCGCTGCCTTCTTCACAGGAGCTGCCTTCTTCACAACCTTCTTCGCAGGAGCTGCTTTCTTTGCTGGCGCTGCCTTCTTCACAACCTTCTTCGCAGGAGCTGCTTTCTTTGCTGGCGCTGCCTTCTTCACAACTTTCTTCGCAGGTGCTGCTTTTTTGACTGGCTTTTTCTTAGTTGGCATTGCGACCACAATCTCCTTGAACCGAGCATGCGCCCGTGTTGCCCCGTGAGGCTACGAGCGAAAAGTGCGAATTCTCAACGTGGAAGCGAGACAGTGACACCAATACGCGTGCCTTCGACCTGAACCGGGCGGTCCATGGCGCCGTCCCAGACCACTTCAACGGCCAAAGTCTCCCCAGCGATGAGGTCTTGATGGACCAGAATCTGGCCCTTTGTCACGTCATCCACCCCGAGGGTCAGAACGATGCGATCGGACACATTGAGGTCTGCCTCGCGGCGTGCTTGTTGCACCGCACGGACAATGTCTCGCGCCAAACCCTCGGCCTCAAGTTCCGCTGTAACGACAACATCGAGCAGGACAACACCTGCACCTGCCGGCAAAGGAGCACTGGCATCGTTCGACTTGGTGACGAGACGCAGTGAATATTCGCCAGGGACGAGTTCTTCTCCGGCGACATGAATGATGTCTCCGGTCTGGGTCCACTCGCCTTTTTTCACAGCAACGATGACTGCCTGTGTGCGAGGCCCGAGACGTGGACCAACTGTCGCGGGAACCACCTGCAGTTCATACGTAGCAACCGAGTCGACATCGGTGGTCAAGATCACTTCACGCACATTGACTTCATCACGAACAATGTCGAGGAAATCTGCCATTGCATCGGCATGCGGAGACGCCACGGTCAGTGAAGCGAGCGGTAAACGCACCCGGCGGCCATGCGCCTTGCGCACCGACAATGCCGATGAACAGACGTCTCGCACCATATCCATGGAAGCCACAAGAGTCGTTTCGCGCGGCAATGTGGCCGATGTTGGCCAATCGGTGAGATGCACACTTGGAGCATCGGGGCCATTGAGTCCGGCAAACACTTCGTCGGTGAGCAATGGCAATAACGGAGCTGCAATGCGTGCAGTGAAATCGAGAACCGTGTGCAACGTGTCGATTGCATCCTGATCCCCTGCCCAAAAACGATCTCGGCTTCGACGGATGTACCAGTTGGTGACGACATCAAGGAAACCGCGAATTGTTTGACACGCCGCGTACAGGTCGTAGGTGTCCATCGATGCAGTCACCGAATCAACGGTGTCTGCAAGCTTCGACAACACATAACGGTCGAGAACATTGGGCGAATCAGTTCGAACTGTTCCGGTTTTTCCGTCTGCATTTGCATACAGGGTGAGGAAGTACCAGGAGTTCCACAAAGGCAGCAATACCTGACGAACAGTGTCGCGCATTCCTTGATCGGTGACCGAGAAATCACCACCACGCAGGATTGGCGATGACAGCAGATACCAACGCATTGCATCGGCGCCATGGCTATCAAACACGACCATCGGGTCTGGGTAGTTGCGAAGACTCTTTGACATTTTCGCGCCATCATCACCAAGGACGATGCCGTGGCTCACACAAGAGACAAACGACGGACGATCGAAGAGGGCTGTGGCCAATACGTGAAGGGTGTAGAACCAACCGCGTGTTTGACCGATGTATTCAACGATGAAGTCACCGGGGTAATGGTTTTCAAACCATTCACGATTTTCGAACGGATAATGCACCTGAGCAAACGGCATGGATCCGCTTTCGAACCAGCAGTCGAGCACTTCAGGAACGCGACGCATCGTCGACATACCTGTTGGGTCGTCGGGGTTTGGTCGCGTCAGGTCATCAATGGTCGGGCGATGCAGATCTGTAACTTCCACCCCGAAATCACGACTCAATTCCTCGATGCTTCCGTACACATCAATGCGTGGGTACAGCGGATCATCGCTCTTCCAGACAGGAATCGGTGAGCCCCAGAAACGGTTACGACTGATCGCCCAATCCCGAGCGTTACCAATCCATTTGCCAAAGGTTCCATCTTTGATGTGTTCGGGAACCCAAGTGATCTGCTGATTGAGTTCAACCATGCGATCGCGAAACTTGGTGACTTCAACAAACCACGATGAGATCGCCCGGTAGACAAGTGGCTCGGCACAGCGCCAACAATGTGGATACGAGTGGTTGTACGAGTCGTGACGAAGCACGACTCCCATGTCTTTCAACGCCCGAATGATGTCTGGGTTGGCCTCAAAAACGTGGCGCCCCACCCAAGGTGTGATCTCGGCGGTGTAGCAACCGTGCTCATCCATCGGGCACAAGGTCGGAATACCTGCAGCATTGCACTCGTTTTGGTCGTCTTCACCAAAGCCGGGAGCCATGTGCACAACGCCTGTTCCGTCTTCCGTGGTGACGAACTCGGCGCCCAAGACCTGAAAAGCATTTTCTGTGTCGGCAAAGAACGGAAAGAGTGGCGTGTACGAACGACCCACAAGGTCTGAACCCTTCAAGGTTGCAACAACCTCGGCGCCTTCCATTTCCTTTTCGTAGGCACCGACGCGTGTCGAAGCCATGATGTATGAGTTGCCGTCAGGATGCGACAACACGTCGTAATCAACATCTGGGCCGACAGCAAGAGCCAGGTTTGACGGCAAGGTCCATGGCGTTGTGGTCCAGGCCAAGATCTTCTCGCCTGTTTCCAACTGGAAAGCAACTGTGAGAGCTGGGTCCTGCCGATCGCGATACACATCGTCCATGCGCGTTTCCGTGTTGGAGAGCGGTGTCTCGCAACGCCAGCAATATGCAAGCACTCGGAAACCCTCGTAGATCAGTCCCTTGTCCCACAATGTGCGAAAGGCCCACATGACACTTTCCATGTATGGCGTGTCGAGTGTTTTGTAACCGTTGTCGAAATCAACCCAGCGAGCTTGACGAGTGACGTACCGTTCCCATTCGTCGGTGTAGCGCAGCACACTCGTGCGACATGCATCGTTGAACTTGTCGATTCCGAATTCTGCGATTGCCGGATGACCAGCAATTCCCAATTCTTTTTCGGCTTCAACTTCGGCAGGAAGTCCGTGACAATCCCAACCAAAACGACGATCAACATGACGACCACGCATTGTCTGATACCGAGGAACTGCGTCCTTCACAAAACCAGTCAGCAAATGTCCGTAGTGAGGAAGGCCATTGGCGAAAGGTGGGCCATCGTAGAAAATGAACTCGTTGTCGCCATTGTCGCCAGCTGGACGTGCAGCAACGCTTTTTTCAAAAGTGTTGTCTCGCTCCCAGCGAGCAAGCACTCCCTCTTCTAGTCGGGGGAAATTGGGCTGAGGGTCAACCTGCGGATACGTCACGCAATAAGGCTAGGGGTACGAAGGCTCAGCACCCAAGGAGGCGAGCAATGATTTGCACACCAATCAACACCACAACAGGAGTGAAATCGAATGGCCCCATGGTCGGCAAGACGCGCCTGATCGGAGTGAACACTGGCTCGGTGAGTCGGTACAACACATCGACAACTGGGGCAAACGGACTGCCAGATGAGATGGGGAAGAACGATGAAATTGCGCGTGCAAGCACAACGAACACATACAAATTAGCGATGACGCAAATGATTTCCATCGGACTAGTAACGATTCGAGTCGAAGCTGACAGCAGGCTTCAAGAGGTAGACACCGCTACCCACTTTTTCCATTGTGCCGCTGAGTGCGTAGCAAAGACCACTTGCAAAGTCGATGATGCGACGCGACATTTCACGATCGGCACCTTCGAGGTTGACAATGACAGGAACACCATCTTTGAAATGGTCGGCAATTTCTTGCGCTTGGTTGAAATTGCGCGGACGAACCGTGACTGTTTCACCAGCAGAAGGAATCGGACGAACAGTTGGTGATGTGCGTGGAGCGCCAATGGGCCGCACTTGCAAACCTGAATCATCGGGGCGACGCGAGGCTCCGGTGTCGTCAGCACGCATCGGGCGCTGATCGGGACGCTGCATCTCTGATGAGTACTCGGGTTCGAATGCGCCACGGCGACCTGTTGGGTCTGCCTGGGGACGGCCGGCGCGTACCGGACGTTCGTACTCGGTCGACATGTCGTAATCGTCGTACGTCTCTTCACCACTGAGACCTAGATAATCCATTGCACGGCGGAAGAATGACATGCCGACAGGTTAATGCACAAACACTGCCCGATGTGGGTTACATCTGCATCAATGTGCAGGAGACGGCCGAGAGCCGAACAACCGACTTCCGACCCGCACCATTGTCGACCCACAAGACACGGCAAGTTCGTAATCGTCCGACATGCCCATCGAACATGTCTGCAGCCCATGGGTATCGACGAGGGAACGCAAGAGCGAGAACGCCTTCACACACGCATCCCGGTCTCCGTGAGTTGGCCCGATTGTCATAAGACCATCCACGTGAACCCCGGCTGCTTCGGCCGATTGGAGAAGGGCGTCAAGACCGCTCGGGTCGACTCCGCCTTTTGTTGGCTCCCCTGTCGTGTCGACCTGCAGGAGAATGCGAGCTCCAGGCGCACGTTTTGCGAGCTCGACAATCAGCGATTCCCTATCGATTGACTGCCACAGCGAGACATGACCCGCTAGTTGGCGAATCTTGTTTGATTGCACCGCACCGATGAAATGCACATCGATCGGTGGAATCCCCTCTTCGATCTTGGCCAAGAGCTCCTGGGCGTAATTCTCACCAACACCATCACAACCAGCATCACGCGCAGCGATGATTGCATCAACTCCGAAGGTTTTGGTGACTGCAATCAATGCAACGCCAAGCCCTCCGGCTTTCTCGATGGTCGAGCGCACTGCGTGCACCTTCTCGGCGACCTCAACTGGGTCGATCAATGGAGTTTCCTATTTGAGGAACGAAGGAACGTCGAAATCATCGTCGTCGTCTGACAACGGGTCAGAATCGGAAAAGATGTCTCGCACGTTGGATGCTGGACGCGACTCGGGGCTACGAGAAGACGACCGTGTTCCAAACGCTGCACTGCCGGTGGACCCAGCATCCCAACGCTCGAATCCGGCTGCAATGACAGTGACCTTGATTTCGTCACCCATTTCATCGTCGATGACGGTGCCAAAGATGATGTTCGCGTCTTGATGTGCAACTCCGTGCACCACTTCTGCTGCCGCATTGACTTCGAAGAGTCCCATGCTGGAAGGGCCGGTGATGTTGAGCAAAATGCCACGAGCGCCATCGATGGCTGCCTCGAGCATCGGGCTTGAGATGGCATCCTTGGCGGCAATCACTGCACGGTTGTCACCGCTCGCGATACCAATACCCATGAGTGCAGATCCTGCGTTCGTGAGGATCATCTTCACGTCGGCAAAGTCGGTGTTGATGAGGCCAGGGGTGGTGATCAGATTGGTGATACCAGCAACGCCTTGCAACAAAATCTCGTCTGCCATCTTGAAGGCATTAATAAGGGACGTCTTGTCATTTGCCACCGTGAGCAAACGATCGTTTGGAATCACGATGAGAGTGTCGACTTTTTCCTTCAGACGCTGAATTCCGTTGTCGGCTTGTACCGAGCGACGGCGTCCTTCGAATTGGAACGGACGAGTGACGACACCAATAGTGAGTGCACCAAGAGACTTGGCTATTTCAGCAATGACGGGAGCGGCACCAGTTCCGGTTCCGCCACCTTCACCGGCAGTGATGAACACCATGTCGGATCCGTTGATGAGTTCTTCAATCTCTTCGCGATGAGCCTCGGCTGCTGCACGACCGACGTCTGGGTCTGAGCCAGCGCCAAGACCACGGGTGAGGTCGCGACCAATGTCGAGTTTCACATCGGCGTCACTCATGAGGAGTGCCTGGGCGTCTGTGTTGATTGCTACGAATTCAACGCCACGAAGTCCGGCATCGATCATGCGGTTGACAGCGTTGACGCCGCCTCCACCGATACCAATGACTTTGATGACAGCGAGATAGTTCTGTGGTGCACCGGCCATGGGCCATTTACCTCCAGTAAGGAGTCCGTTTGGACTGATTGACCACAAGTTTCACACAATGGGCGCCCACTTTGTGGGAATACATGCGTACGGCCGACAATTATCTGATTTGAACGGCTGGTTCTCCCGTTGAAACGTCCACCACGGCAAGGGTTGCGGGGTCTTGGCGACGAAGAAGAACGACAACGGCCACCAGTTTGTCCTGCAGATCCGTGGGTGGACCGAATCGCACGATGGTGCCGCCCTTCAGGTTCATGGACAGCTCTCCTCCGCCGGTTAATTCGAGCGAGGTGACTCGTGGGCGGATTTCATCTGGCAAAGCAAGAACGAGTTGGGCTGCGGCTCGATATGCATCGTCAGCCACCGCACCAGCTTCGAGAACAGGGCCTTGCCCTTTGACTTGGAGGTACTTCGTCGGAAACCCATCGAGCACCGCAATCACATGACCCCGCGCATCAACAATGCGGGCCTTCTGATCACTTGCCACGTACCAGATGACAGGCTCACGTTCGGAGACTTCGACGAATGCTTTGCCTGGGAAACGAGTGGTGACTCGAACATCGGACACCCACGGATCATCGAGCAACAACTCACGGGCACGACCGGTATCCACCGTAAATATGGAGGCACCCTTCAAAGTCTTTTCTACCGAAGCGATTGTTTTATCCGAGGTGTACACGACACCTTCAATGGTCACGGACCGAATGGCGAACAACGGCGACGCGAGTACCGCCATGGTCAGAACAATGACAGCCACGATTGCGCCACCGAGCTTGAGCCATTTGACTTTTTGCAGACGCTCACGCCGTTTGTGGCGCCGCTGCCTCTCTTCAAATCGTGGATCAGGCCGATCATCGTCGACAATGACTACCCGGTCGAGTTCGTCGTCGATGACAACGAGCATGCTCTCATCGTCAGAAAATTCACCGCTCTCCGACATCCCGATGATCAGCGGGTCGATCGGAGAATGGGTGACGTGCTCAATCGATTCGTCGACGATGCTGATGACATTGCTCACTTCATCGTGCGTCGTTTCATCATGAACAACGTCCACTTGAGCGCCGTCAGTGGCGTTGGCCTCGTCATCGCCGTCAAAGACAACAACGTCGTCCGCTGTCAGATCGACTCGTGGAATATCGACAGTGATGTCGTCGTTGACGATGGTCACGCCATGGGATTCGGTGCTGAACAGTTGCGAAAGCTCTGCCAATACCTCATCAGAGACTTCGGTGACCGAGATCTCTTCCAGGCGATTCTCGGGGTTCATCGGATCTTTGGAGTTCACGATGATTCTCCGAGCAACGCACCAAGAGCGCGCACCGATGCTTGCCTGTCATCACTTGCATGACGGGCATCGGAAAAGCGGGCACTGACCTCTGCACACCATGCATGCTGCGCACAGTGTCCTGCACGTGTTCCATCACTGCAACAACATCTCGAGATGTTGCGCCATCAGCAACCTGAATGAAGTTTGCATGCTTCTCGGACACTTGTGCCCCGCCAACGGTGAATCCCCGAAGCCTGGCGCTATCAATCAGTGCGCCAGCACTGTCCGCGCCTTCACCCGGGTTGACGAACACCGAACCAGCATTGCGACCACCGGGCTGATGCTCTCGTCTCCACGCGACCACGGCATTGATTTCAGCAGTTCCCGCCTCTGGAGTGATCTGGTGCGTTCTGAGTTGTACCGATGCCACGATGTGCTGCGGAGACAATGCTGATCCGCGAAAGTGCAATCCGAGATCTGCTGCGGCAATTGTCTTTTTCTGTCCGGAACGGCATGACACGACGTCGGCACTCACCAACGATGCAATCATGTCGGCTCCGTGACCACCTGCATTCATCCGCACGGCCCCGCCGACAGTGCCCGGTATTCCGACGCACCATTCGAGACCGCCACGTGACGCCGCCACACTGCGACGGGCCAAGACCGGCATGAGCAGACCGCCACCGGCAATCACGATGTCGTTCTCGACTGTGATTGCATCGGCCCCAGTGGCGCCAATGACAACGACAACAACACCGGGAAAACCTTCATCAGAGACAAGGAGATTGCTGCCACGACCGAGAACAAGGACTGGCACCTCGGGAAAAGTTGCGAGCATTGCTGCAACGAGGTGAGCCTTCTCATGCGTTGTCTTGATAAGACATGCAGCGCTTCCCCCCACTCCATAGGTGGTTCGTTCGGCCATCGACACGTTGACGAGCACATCGCAATGGAGCATTTCGCACCCAGACACGATGTGGCCGATTTGCTTGGAGAAGTCCATGCTCATGACTGCGCCTTCATCAGATCATCGGGAAAGGACTCGATGTCGCCACAACCCATCGAGATGCAGACATCACCGGATTGCAACCAATCGTTCACCGCAGCAACGGTGTCGTGACGAGACGGGGCCCACACCACATCTGCATTCGGATGTGCTGAACGGATTGCATTGACCACGAGTTCCCCCGTGACCCCATCGATCTTTTCGGTTCCGGATGCATACACATCAGTGATCACCACTCTGTCGGCAGCCGCGAAACAGTTGGCATAGGCATCGGCCATGGCGGCGATGCGGTGATACCTGTTTGGTTGAAAGACAGCAACAGTTCGGCCAGTGGCCTCTGGATGACTGCGCACTGCCGCAATCGCCGCTTCGATTTCGGCAGGGAGATGGGCATAGTCGTCAACGAGCAATGCGCCGAGGTAATGACCGCGTTCGGTAAATCGTCGCGCAACTCCACCGAATGACTGCACAGCATCACACGCCAGTTGCGGTGCAACACCCAACTGAACAGCCATCGCAACTGCAGCGGCAAGATTTAGAGCATTATGGTCACCGCGCAGCGGCAAGTGGCACTGATACTCAACACTGTCGAT
>JBEAXB010000271.1:0-2911 GCA_041160045.1 Actinomycetota bacterium | reverse complement strand
TGCACTGCGTGCCGCAACAGCCAAATCACACGTAGCAACCAATTGACACCCGGCTGCAGTAGCCAATGCATGAACACGAGCAATGACAACCTGCGGAATTCGATGCATCATTTGCATCAGGTTTGAACACACCGTGAACAACGCGAACGCATCATCTCGTGAAGTACCGGCCATCTCACCAAAGTTGTGTCCTGCAGAAAACACCGGGCCTTCAGCCGCCAAAATCACGCCGGTTGCATCACTCGCGCCGACTTCTTCAAAGAGACGCGTCAACTCAAGAAGCACATCCATCGATAATGCATTGCGCTTGGCCGGATTGCACAGCGTGATGGTGAACACATCACCATTACGTTGCGAACGAACTTTCTGATCCATCACAAACCTCTCTGTGGCTCCACCCACAGAATACGCCTCCTATTCGATAGGTACTTCACCAAACCACCCGCCGCTTGATAGACATGACCCATGCCCGGAGAAAAATCATCGACACGCATCTCCCGTGAATCCGGCTCAGAACTCTTGATCGAAGCAGTCATCGAATTGGCCCGCACCACACCCGTGGCCCGTCTCACCGTGCGAGACATTGCCTCCACCGCTGGCCTCCAGACCATGCAATTGAAGCGGTATTTCGGCTCCCGCAATGAATTGCTTGTCGCCGTCACCAATGTCCTGATGAAACGCATCATGGATCCACTCTTCGAGCTGGCACTTCCTCAGATCTTTCCCTTGCTTCAGAAGAACGAAGATGTTGCGCTCCGTTTGCGCATCGTGAACCATCTGCTCGATGAAGGCGTCGACGCAAAGTCCTTCGAAAACGACCGCGACATCTACCTGCGCATCGCAGAGCGAATCGCCGAAGTGAACAATGTGGGCAAGCGCACCGCCCGTACCTACGCACTCCTCATTCAATTGGTGCTCCAGGGAAACCATCTCATGGGAGATGTGAACGGTCTCACCGCCCGCCAACGCAAGGACATCTTTGATCTGCTGGTGGTACTTGGCGCTGGCCTCAAGCCAAGCGAAACCGCCCTCGGCTGGTAACGCATTCGGTCACCATCTATATGGTGCGCCCTCTGGGGCTCGAACCCAGGACCTGCGGATTAAAAGTCCGTTGCTCTACCGACTGAGCTAAAGGCGCGGAAGGAACGGAATTCGGAGCGAAACTCGCCCAGAACGCCGAATACATCCGTTTTCAATGATAGTTCACTCGCGTCTAAAAACCTTCAGAGGGCCCAAATCAGCCTCTTCCTCAGACACCTCAGCACCACACACATCTCTGTACAACGCCCGTGAGGAGGATTTACTATGAGCATCAGCGAGGCGGAACGGTTCGATATGCAGGTCGGACTGCGACCACACCTAGGAGACAACGTGGCCAACATACTGATGGAACACTTGCCCCCATCTGGGTGGTCGGACGTCGCCCGCACTCGAGACATCGAATTCATCGACAAACGAATCGGCATGCTCGAAAAGCGACTCAACGTTGTGATCTCAGTAGGAATCTCCTGCGGTCTGGCGCTGATTGCTCTTCAAGTGCAGATCATGCTCAGCATCGCTCGCCTGCAGCCCTAGAACAGGTTGCGCACGGCCCACAGGTCTGGGAAAACAGGGTTGAAGAGAGTGGCGGCAAGATAGCTAACTCCCGATGACCCGCCGGTTCCCATCTTGTTACCGATGGTGCGCTCCACCATCTTCACGTGGCGATAGCGCCATTCCTGAACGCCTTCATCCAGATCTACGAGCCGTTCGAGCAACAACGAGTATTCAGAGTCATGGCGATACACATCGACAAGAACCGCCTGCAGTTCCTCATCCGGGCCGGTGATTGTGGATTGCACATCGTCGATTCGACGCACCGGTATCGGGTGGCCTTTGTGCGCCAACAATGCAAGGGTGCTCCCCCACAATGAACGTCGCTGCATTGCAGCATTTATCCGAACTTGATCTTCATCGTTCAATGCGTCGAGTTGGATTCCTTCACGTCGTCCCAGCACTACTTCAAATTCGCGAAACTGTGCCGATTGAAAGCCACTCGATGATTCGAGTCGCGAGCGAAACGAATTGAACTGCAACGGAGTCATTGTTTCCAGAATGTCAACCTGTGATACCAAGGTCTTCAAGATGGTGCGCACTCGCCCAACCAATGCAAGCGATCGATACCAAGTCGCCCGCTTCCATTGCCGCCTGGGTTGCAATCAGTTCGTGCAGAATCTGCTTGAACCACAACTCATATGTCTGATGAATGACGATGAACAACATTTCATCGTGTTCGGGACCATCAGAGAGTGGCTGCTGAAGTTGAAGAAGTTCGGAAATCTTTAGGTACGACCCATATGTCATTTGCGTCATGAAGTAAGAGACGCGCGAGCTTCGACTGGGTCGGAGGTGAAGCCGGGAGTGTCACGGCAGAACTCCACCATGATTCCGTTGGGGTCGACATAGTAAATGGAATGGCACCAGCCGTGGTCGACATCCATCAAGGGCTCGACTCCACCGGCAGACAGTGTTGCTTTGGCTTGTTGCTGACGTTCAGAGTCAGCTTTGAATGCGATGTGGTTCACCCAGATTGGGAGACCGACCGAATCGGAGATGTCTGATTTCCAATCTGGTCTTTCGCCCATGCCATGCATTTCGAAGAATGCAATGCACGAGCCGTCACCCAGATCGAAGAAGAGGTGGCGGAAGAATGATTCGGTGTCGGGAATGCGCGTGACTTCGGTGTGCACGAGAGGAAAGCCACAGAGATCTTCATAAAAGTGTCGAGTTGCTTCGATGTCCTTGCATGCGTAGGCAACGTGGTGGACACCGACGGGACGATTGGTTGGTTGGCTCATCGCACTCTCAATTTCATTCGGGGTCCGTCAGGACCATCGACTTCAGTCATTGTTTCATCTTTGTTGTCGAATTC
>JBEAXB010000062.1:0-5745 GCA_041160045.1 Actinomycetota bacterium | reverse complement strand
AGCCAACGCTCTGGTGCGGTTGCGAACTCGGGATAGATGGTGAGGCGTGAGCCCAATGCAAAGCCGCGTGACTCGGTGACATCGCGCAAACGATCAAGTGCTGGCCACGGACGTTCGGGGTTGACATGATCGGCAGTCACAGGGGAGACGCCGCCCCAGTCGTCGATGCCGGCGTCGAGAAGAACGCCAAAGTCGTCGGACAGGTTTGGTGGAGCCTGCAAGTGAATCGATGGTGGCAGCAACAAACGTGCAACGGCAATCGACCACAAGTATTCGTCTTCGGGGCACGGCTTTGCCTTGTGCATTGCGGTGCCGGCCTTTGGCAGGAAGTTCTGCACAATCACTTCTTGTACGTGTCCGTACTTTGCATGAGCAGCCGCAATGAGTGCGAGTGCATCAATGCGATCGCGACGATCTTCGCCGATGCCGACAAGAATGCCGGTGGTAAATGGAATGGCAAGTTCGCCGGCAGTGCACAACGTATTGATGCGGCGTTGTGGTTCTTTGTCTGGTGCTCCGCGGTGACATTCAAGGTCGTCACGCAATGATTCGAGCATCATTCCTTGTGACGGCGATACTGCACGCAGCATTTCGAGTTCGTCGTGATACAACGCTCCGGCATTTGCATGCGGAAGAAGTCCCGTTTCATCGAGAACCAACTTGGCCATGTCGTGGAGGTAATGAACAGTCGAGTCGTATCCGTTGTCGCGCAACCAATTGGCTGCGATGTCGTAGCGCTCTTCAGGGCGTTCGCCCAGTGTGAACAATGCTTCGTGACAGCCGGTGCGCGCACCTTGGCGAGCAATCGCAAGAATGTCTTCTGCAGTGAGATACGGCTTTTCAAGACGTGCGGGTGGTTGGGCGAATGTGCAGTACCCGCATTTATCGCGGCACAACATGGTGAGTGGAATGAACACCTTTGGCGAAAAAGTAATGCGCGAGCCATGGGCTGCATCGCGCACGGAACGTGCACGGGCCATGAGGTCTTCGATGGGGGCTTGCAGAAGGTCGAGAACGAACGCTTCATCAAGAGGGGCGGACGACATGAGGTCATCACGGGAGAACTGGCGCGACAAGGCAACACCTTTCAGGTGGATTCAGTGGAATATGTGCCAGTGGCGGTCGAACCCTGCCAGACGAGCAAGAAATGTCTGACAGCGCCCATTTGGCCGCGCAGATACAAACTACCGCGGTGATCAGTCGGTGGTGGTGTTGGAGATGGCCTCGAACATGGCCGACACGTTGTGGCTGCTCATTGGCACCCGATGGCCAGTGCGGCTGATGAAGCTGAGTTGCACGCCTGTTGTCGGGTCGAGAGCGGTAAACACTTGTTCGTGGCCCTCGGCGTCAACGACGACGTCGGTCAGAAGTGGCACTCCGGCTGCATCGAGGGCGTCGCGGGTAAACCCTGCATTGAGCACTTCGATGGCGATGTGTTGCACACCTGAGCCGTGTTCGGCGAGGCGCTTGTGCACTTCAGGATTGTGATCGGCTCCGACCAGAACAACGGTGACGCCGCCAGCTTCGGCGGTGACGACGGACGGATCGTCGGTCACTGTCGTGGTGAAGCCCATGCCTGAGAAAAACTTTGTTGCCGCAGAAAGATCAGCGACAGCGACGACAACATGGTCGATGCGGCACGCAACTGTGTCGAGTTCGCTGCGTTGTGAATCGCCCGCTTCTTTGAGAGGGGCCGGTTCGGTGCGTTGTTCGGCCACTTCGATGCGATGCGTTTCGGACAACAGGGTGCGAAACAATTGTTCGGCAAAGTCGGCATCAACGCCGGCATCGATTGCCCATTGACGACGACTCGCGAGCACATCGCGCACACGAGCCGGCTGAATAACGGCGGCCCCTGTTGTCTCTTTGATTTCTGCAACCTCACGGCACACGTTCATGCGGTCGGCAAGAAGACCAACAAGGGCTGCATCAATTGCATCAATGCGCTGACGAAGATCTCCGAGATCGGCCATGGCTATTCCTTGTGCTCAAGCAGTCGTTCGACGTGCTTTGCCAAAATATCAATTTCGATGTTGACGGCATCGCCTGGCTTGCGGTGGCCAAGTGTGGTGACGGCCGAGGTATGGGGGATGACTGCTACTTCGAACGTGTCGTCTGTGAGGTTGAATACCGTGAGGCTGATGCCATCGACGGTGCAGCTGCCCTTTTCCACGATGTAGCGCATGAGCTCGCGGGGGATTCGAACAACGAGTCCGGGGACGCCAACGACGACCTGACCGACGGCATCGACATGGCCAAGAACAATGTGGCCCCCGAATCGCTCGCCCACGGCCATCGGCCGCTCGAGATTGACAGGGTCCCCGACGGCAAGTGCGCCAAGGTTTGTCCGCGAGTAGGTCTCGTCCGAGACATCGGCGACCCACCAATCCGCTCCGCGCTCGACCACCGTGAGGCAGCAGCCATTGACAGCAATGGATGCCCCAATATCGGACCCTTCGAGCACCGTGGTGGCCTGGAGGCGCAGTTTTGCCCCATCTCTGGCCAAAACCGAGCCTTTTTCTTCAACAATTCCTGTGAACACCCCTTCAGACTAATCGGGGCAGGGGGTTGTGGGCACTGGGAGATGACTCATAGCCTGAATAGGTCTCCGTGGGCTCAGGCTCGCGGCGATGCCGGGCACAGGTTTTCTGTGTGTGGCGTCCTCTCTCATTAAGGAATAAGAGGCTTTTATGTTGCCGAAGACCGACACCATCTCTACGTACCGCAAGCACGGTACCGACACCGGATCACCAGAAGTGCAGATTGCACTTCTCACAGACCGCATCAATCACCTCACTGAGCATCTCAAGACGCACAAGAAGGATCACGGTTCACGCCGCGGATTGTTGATGTTGGTGGGCCGTCGTCGTCGCATGCTTGATTACGTACGAGATCGCGATATCGCTGGTTACCGCGAACTCATCGCAAAACTCGGCCTTCGCCGATAATAAAACTTTCCGCCTTCACCATTTTTCGTATTGGTGTCGGTTGTCAGTCGATGATCCCGCGCCATGGGGCGGGGTTGCCGACTGGGAACCGGCTGGTTGTAGGCGGAATTGCAACAACACACAAACAAGGGAGTTCCCATGGCTGACGCCATTCGTGTTTCATCACCGGTATCTGGATCCGATAAATCCATGTCCTTCGAGACCGGAAAGCTTGCGACCCAGTCGCAGGGCGCCGTTCTCGCCACCATCGGTGGTTCCACCGTTCTCGTCACGGCAAACGCTGCCAAAGGCGTGCGCGACGGCATCGATTTCTTCCCACTCACCGTGGACGTCGAAGAGCGTGCATACGCCGCCGGCAAAATCCCCGGTGCGTTCTTCCGTCGTGAAGGTCGCCCATCAGAGCAGGCAATTCTGACCTGTCGTCTGATCGACCGCCCACTTCGCCCAGCTTTCCCAGATGGCTACCGCAACGAGACACAAGTTGTTGTCAACGTCATCGGTGTCGATCTTGAAACACCACACGACGTGTTGTCAATCAACGCTTCGTCTGCTGCGCTCATGATCAGCGGAATTCCATTCGAAGGCCCAATCGGCGCCGTTCGTTTGGCGTACTCACAAGATGGTGACTGGATTCCTCATCCGACCTACAACGAAGGTGTCCTTGGCACATTCGAAATCGTTGTTGCTGGGCGCGAGCTCGACAACGGCGATGTTGCCATCATGATGGTGGAAGCAGGCGGAACAGAGAAGTCGTTCGAGTACTACGCAGACGGAGCACCAAAAGTGTCCGAGACTGTGATTGCCGAAGGCCTCGAAGCATCAAAGGTATGGATCAAAGAGTCCATCAAGCTTCAGCGCCAGTTGGTCGCCAGTGTTATCGCAACATCTGGTCCGATCACTCCTCTTCAGTACACCGCAGTTCTTGACTACACACCTGAAGTGTTCGCAGAAGTAGAGCGCGTTGCCACTCCTAAGTTGGCAACAGCAATCACCATCGCACTCAAGGCTGATCGCAACGCCGCAACAGATTCTGCAGCAGCAGAAACCGTTGCCGAGTTGTGTGGCCCGGACGGCAAGTTCGCCGGCCAGGACAAATCAGTCAAGGAAGCAGTTCGCAGCCTGACAAAGAAGCTTGTTCGCAAGCGCGTTGTCGAAGAAGGCATCCGTATCGACGGTCGCGGTCCTCGCGACCTTCGCGGTTTGACTTCGGAAGTCGGCATCTTGTCAAGCGCACACGGCACTGGCTTGTTCCAGCGCGGTGAGACACAAGTTCTGAACGTCTGCACACTTGCAATGCCACGTATGAATCAGTTGATCGACTCGCTCGGTCCTGACACATCAAAGCGTTTCATTCATCACTACAACATGGCTCCATGGGCCAACGGCGAAACCGGTCGTGTTGGTTCACCAAAGCGTCGCGAAATCGGCCACGGTGCACTTGCAGAGCGCGCATTGCTTCCCGTTGTTCCAAGCCAGGAAGAATTCGCCTACGCGATTCGTCTTGTCAGTGAAGTTCTTTCCTCAAACGGTTCAACATCAATGGCCTCGGTTTGCTCAGCAAGCTTGTCGCTCATGGATGCCGGTGTACCCATCAAGGCGCCGGTTTCCGGCATCGCAATGGGCCTCATTTATGCAGAGGGCAAGTACCTCACTCTCACCGACATCCTCGGTGCAGAAGACGCATTCGGCGACATGGACTTCAAGGTTGCCGGCACAGTCGATGCAGTGACTGCATTGCAGCTCGACACCAAGATCGACGGCATTCCAGCCGACGTTCTTGCAGCAGCGTTGCAGCAGGCACGCGATGCACGTATGGCAATCCTCGACAGCATGAACGCTGCCTTGAATGCTCCTCGTGACACCGTTGCAGAAACTGCTCCAAAGATTGTCTCGTTCACCATTCCGCTCGACAAGGTCGGCGAAGTGATTGGACCAAAGGGCAAGGTCATCAACACCATTCAGCAAGAGACCGGCGCCGACATTGCAGTCGACGACGACGGAGCTGTCGGAATTGTGACCATCGGTTCACCGGACAACGCTCGTGTCGAAGAGGCACGCGCGCGCATCCTTGCAATCGTTGATCCTCCAACCGCAGAACTCAATGCCATCTACGACGGTCGCGTTGTGAGCATCACCAAGTTCGGTGCATTCGTCAACATCCTTCCCGGACGTGACGGACTCGTGCACATCAGCAAGCTTGGTAACGGCACACGCGTGAACAACGTGGAAGACGTCCTCACACTTGGCGACACCATCAAGGTGCGCGTTGAAGATGTAGACGACAAGGGCAAGATCAGCTTGACCCCTGTCGATGCAGACGGCAACGACATCCCAGGTGGCGGCGGCGGTGCTGGCGGCGGAGAGCGTCGCGAGCGTCGTGACGACCGTGGCCCACGCGAAGATCGCGGAGACCGTGGTGGACGTGACCGTGGAGGTCGTGATGACCGTGGAAGCCGTGATCGCGCACCCCGCGAAGACCGTGCCCCACGTGAAGAGCGTGCCCCTCGTGGCGATCAGCCAGTCGAAGTGTCTTTCGAGGCTGAATTCGACAGCGAAATGCGTACCGAGTTCGGTGACCTTGGTCCCGATACCCGTGGCTCAGACGACCGCGGTGGAGATCGCGGCAATCGTCGCCGTCGTTAACTAGTCGAGCGGCTACGGTCATTCCCATGATTCGTGTGGGAGTAGTTGGAGCCGCTGGACGAATGGGTTCCACCGTTTGCGATGCAATCGTGGAAGCCGATGGATTAGAACTAGCTGCCGCTGTCGACGTTGTCGGCGGCGGCGGTTCTATTCA
>JBEAXB010000061.1:0-10608 GCA_041160045.1 Actinomycetota bacterium | reverse complement strand
TAGCTCGTATGCCTGATCGGAGATGTTGTACTCGGCGAGCACGGTGGAAAAACTGCCGAAACTTGCGGTCTCGATGACGTCGACTCCTGCGTCGAGGAAGGCGCGGTGCATGGATTCGATGACATCGGGGCGGGTGAGACACAGCATCTCGTTGCAGCCCTCGAGCGACTCGCCGCCAAAGTCCTCAGGACCGAGGTCGAGGTCTTGTACGAACGTTCCAAAGGCACCGTCGAACACGATGACTCTGTCGTTGACGGCTTCGAGGTATGGCTGGCGATTCATGACTCCACCACGATACTTGGATGACTGGAGTGGCGAGCGGGTATTGGCTGTGTTCCTTGCGTAAATCATGGTGAAAAGGCGATGGTCACATAGAGTCTTGTTATGGCTCGCGAAAAGATCTACACCCGAGAAGGCGATGACGGTACGACCGGACTCTTTTACGGCGGACGAGTGCCGAAGGACTCGGCATTGCCGCGTGCCTATGGCGCAGTGGACGAAGCCCAGGCCGTCATTGGGCTTGTGCGCACAGCTGCTGGCCACGGGTCAGAGGTCGATGCAATCGTTGTGCCGATGATGAAGGATCTGTACGTATTGATGGCAGAACTTGCCACGCTTCCCGAGAACCGTCACAAGCTGACACCGGGCAAGAGTTGCGTGACATCAGAGATGGTTGATCGTCTCGAAGCAATCATCGACGACCTTGATACAAAGTTCGATCCTCCGACTGAATTCGTGGTTCCAGGCGAGCACCCAGTTTCTGCATGGCTCGACTTTGCCCGCACCACCGTGCGCCGCGCCGAACGCCAGGCTTTCTCTGCTGCCGCACCGCCAAGTTATGTGGTGCCGTATCTCAACCGTTTGTCCGACTTGTTGTGGACAATGGCCCGCTGGCAAGAGGGCACGTCACGCCCTGTGAAGAGCCTCTAAACGCCAAGTAACTGGCACCATTGCGCTGCCAATAGAGTGGACACATGCGTACTGTTTTCTCTGTAGCCAAATCTGTTCCTTCAAAAGTGGAAGCAGTCGTCATTCCGATGGCATCTGCTGGTCCTGTTCCTTCTGGCCTTGGGTTGACGCGCAGTCAATTGCTAACAATGGGCTTTGAAGGAAAGGTGCAACAGACACTCGTTCTGTCGCCATTGTCAGGCAAGACCGCAGTGCGAGTCCTAGTTGGCATCGGCGAGGTCAGCGACTTGAACGCCAACGTATTGCGCAACATCGCATCCACTGCCGCGCGCGCAAGCAGCCGCTACGCATCAATTGCCACCACTCTTCCCGGTGTGATGCGTGGCAGTGCCAAGCCTGGTGCACAAGCAGTTGTCGAAGGAATGGCGTTGGCGCTTCACCGTTATGTGGCATTGAAGAACGACAAGGGCGGCCTGCCAAAACTGACTTCGGTCACTTTGGTGTCGGCAGAGCGCACAACTGAAGTGCACGCCGGAATGAACCTCGGTATCGCAACTGCAACAGCAGTGTGCACCGCGCGTGACTTCGCCAATACGCCACCATCGCACCTCACAGCACGTCTCTTTGCTGAGCATGCAGTTGCAATCGCCAATGCATCAGGCCTCGAAGTCACCGTGTACAACCGTGATCAGTTGAAGGCAATGGGATGCGGCGGAATGGTCGGGGTCAATGCCGGCAGCGTCGAGCCACCACGCATGGTCAAGCTTGTGTACAAGCCCACTACAGCGCAAGGAAAAGTTGTGCTGGTCGGCAAGGGTGTGATGTACGACTCGGGCGGAATTTCACTCAAGCCAAGCGACGCGAGCCATGCGGCAATGAAGATGGATATGAGCGGTGCAGCAGCTGTGCTTGCCACAATGGGCGCATTGCGTTCGATGAAGGTAAAGACCCAAGTCACTGCGTATCTGATGTGCACCGACAACATGCCAAGTGGCAGCGCCCTCAAGCTTGGTGATGTCATCACGATGCGCAACGGCAAGACCGTCGAGATTCATAACACCGATGCCGAAGGTCGTCTGATCTTGGCTGATGGGTTATCACTCGGCACCGAACTGAAGCCAGATGCAATGGTCAACATTGCAACGCTCACCGGTGCATGCATGGGTGCGCTCGGCAAGAAGATGGCCGGTGTGCTTGGCAACAATGCCGGAGTCATTGATCAGTTGAAGTCATCGAGCAGCCGCACAGACGAGTTGTTGTGGGAACTGCCGTTGTTCCAGGACTATCGCAAGTTGCTTGATTCGAATGTTGCCGACATGCGCAACATTGGCGGACCACTCGCGGGTGCAACTACGGCTGCTTTGTTCCTCAGCGAGTTCGTTGGTTCAACACCATGGGCCCACCTTGATATTGCAGGCCCAATGGATGCCGATGGCGACGACAACTGGTTGAACCGTGGAGCCACGGCATTCGGAACACGTTTGCTCATTGACTTCGTTGCCAACTTCAAGAAGCCAGCAGCCAACAAAAAGAAGTAGTCAGTTCTGAAGAGGCAGCAGTTCTTCAAGGTGATTGTTCCAGGCGTCAACGGATCCGGGTTCGATCATCGGAACCACTACGAACTTTGATGCACCAACTGAAACGAACTGGTTGATGGTATTGGCGAGCGCATCCCAGCCACTGGGCACGAGAACCGAAACATCATCGAGATCTGGTCGGCGAGCTTGTAATCCGGCGAGTATCGCTGCAGGTGCATCGCCCATTACATAGGGGATCAGCACACCGAAGTGCTCATCTTCGATTTCACGGTCGTGTTCTTTTGCAACGCGTTGCACTGTTTGCCAGCCCGCTTCTGCATCACTTGGCGTGACGAATGAGGGAAGCCATCCGTCAGCAAGGCGACCAACGCGCTTGAGTTCGCTCTCTGCGATTCCACCAAGCCATACATCGGGTGGCTGTTGTTTCGGCTTCGGTGTGACGCGCAGTGCGTCGTAATGAAAGTGCTCTCCATGAAAGGTGACCTCGTCGTCCATCCAGCATGAGCGCATGACCGCAAGTGCTTCGTTGAACATCTTGGCGCGTTTGGTCCTTTCGACGCCGAAGGCTTGTTGTTCGTGAGGGTCTGCAACACCAAGTCCGAATGCAGGCAACAGGCGACCATTCGACATGCGATCGAGGGTCGCGAGTTCCTTCGCCAAGATGATCGGATTGCGACCCGGCAGCACCATCACGCTCATGCCGACTTTCAGCCGGGTTGTGCGCGCAGCCGCCATCGACATGGCGACTAATGGGTCGGGGGCTTCGCCGCCGATTCGCTCGCTGAGCCACAAACTGTCGAATCGCAGACGCTCGAGTGTGTCGACAACGTCGAGAAAACCTGAGTCGTTCAGGCTTGTTCGAACGCCAAGGCCGTATCCGATGCGTACTTTCATGGCTCCATGCTGTCACACCAGTGCTTTCGCAATAGCCTCGGCGAATGGCTTCCAGCACATCTTCACTTGACCCATTTGCTTCTTTTCGCGTCGACGGCCAGGTGGCTGTCGTTACCGGCGCTTCCTCCGGACTGGGTGCCCGTTTTGCTCGTGTACTTCATGCGGCTGGCGCGACTGTCGTGCTGACTGCTCGTCGTCTTGATCGCCTCGAAGCTCTCGCCGCTGAATTGCCAGGATCAATAGCGGTGAAGTGCGATGTTGCCGAAGCGAGCGATCGTGAAGCCTTGATCGCACATGTCATCGCAACATGTGGACGTGTCGACATCCTCGTGAACAATGCTGGTGTTGGCGCCACCGTTGCAATCGAAAACGAAACGCTGGACGATTTCCGTCGCGTCATTGAAGTGAACACAACTGCGGTGTGGCATCTCAGCAAACTCGCCGGTGCAAATATGGTGCCGCGCAAGTCGGGCGTCATTGTCAATGTTGCGTCGGTTCTTGGTTTGGTGGGTTCAACACCGATCAAGCAGGCGAACTATTGCGCGAGCAAAGGTGCTGTTGTCAACCTGTCTCGCGAGCTTGCCCTGCAGTGGGCGCGCAAGGGAGTACGTGTCAATACGTTGTGCCCCGGCTGGTTTCTCACGGAAATGACCGCCGGCATGGAATCTGATGCGGGTGCACTGGCGTTCATCGGGCAAAACTCACCAATGCCGCGCATGGGAGAAGAGCATGAACTTGATGGCGCTTTGTTGTTCCTTGCGAGCAGTGCATCGTCGTTCATGACCGGCCAGGAAGTTGTCGTCGATGGCGGTTGGACCGCTCGATGAGCGAAACAGAACAACCTCACATACTGAGTGCCCGCGAAGTACTTCGAACTCCAGGTGTGTTGGCATTTCTGCTGGCAAACCTGACCTTTTATGTGGGCATCATGCTGCAGGCAACCACACTTGGTAAGCATGTTTTTGACATCACAGATCGTGAACTCGACATCGGATGGTTGGGGCTTGCAGAATTCGCCCCTGCATTGCTCTTTGCCTTGGTGACCGGAACTGTTGCTGATCATTTCAATCGCAAACATGTCGCACTCATTGCATTGGCCGCCGAAGCAGTTTGTTCTGTCGCGCTCATGTTCTACGCTCAGACCTTGCCAACAAGTGCCATGCCGATTTTTGCACTTGCATTCTTCTTCGGCGTCGCACGTGCGTTCTTGTCTCCCGCCTTGCGTCCGATTGCACCGATGATTGCACCTGATGGCGGAATTCCGCGTGTTGTTGCGTTTTATAGCGCCACCTGGACCGGCGCTGTCATCATCGGTCCGGCCGCCAGCGGATTTTTGTATGCCGCAGCACCATGGATTGCCTATGCAGTAGCAGCCGTAATGATTGGGCTCGGAACCATTGCCTTGTCCACGGTGAAAGTGCCACACGACAAGGCGCGCCAGAAAGCAGCTGAACGCCCAACGGTGAAGCATGCAATGGAAGGTGTTCGTGTTCGCTTCATTCGTCAAACACCAATTCTTCTTGCTGTTATCTCTCTTGATCTCTTTGCTGTGTTGTTCGGTGGAGCAGTTGCACTGTTGCCTGTCATTGCGGAAGAGCAACTGAACGTCGGCGATATTGCCTATGGCTGGCTACGCGCAGCTGGTGGCATCGGGGCAGCCATCATGGCTATCTTCCTAGCGTTTAGGCCAGTACGACGAAAAGTGGGCCGAGTGTTGCTTTTGGTTGTCGGCGTTTTTGGCGTGTCAACCATCGTTCTAGGTCTCACACATTCTTATGTTGTTGCATTCGTGGCCGTTCTTGTTCTGAGTGCTGCCGACATGGTGAGCGTGTTCATTCGAGGTTCGATTGCGCCACTTGTGACACCGGATGAAAAGCGCGGTCGTGTCTCGGCAATGGAGAATGTGTTCATCGGCGCATCAAATGAACTCGGTGCGTTCGAATCGGGAGCCGTCTCCAGCCTTGTTGGCACCCCGACAACGGTCATTGCTGGTGGCATTGCAACATTGGGCGTCGTTGGCGCTTATTGGTACAAATTTCCTGCCTTGCGAGACGTTGATACGTTCGAAGAGTTGGAACCTGCTGTTCAGTAGTCTTTACACATGGCTGAAATATTGAGCAAAGTAGAAAAGCTTTCAAAGCGCGGAATTGTTATTGAGTTCAAGGAATTCATCAATCGTGGCAACGTGGTCGACTTGGCGGTTGCCTTCGTGATGGGTGCTGCTTTCAAGACCGTGATCGACTCGTTTGCAGGCAGTGAAAAGAGCCCCGGCATCCTCGGTGGTCTCATCGGCGCCATGTTTGGGGGCCAGCAGCCTGACTTTTCGAAGAAAGTATTGACAGTCAACGGAAGTGATATTCCGCTCGGTGCATTCGTCACATCATCCCTTAATTTTTTCTTTGTCGCGCTGGCCTTGTTCTTGGTAGTGAAGCTGTACAACAGATTCCGCTCGAAAGAGGACCTCGAAAAGGACGCCCACACCACGAATGATTTGCTCATTCAAATCCGCGACGAACTTCGTGCAACTCGCGATGGTGGCAATCAGTAGAGAAGGCGCCCCGATTTTGGGGTTCAGAACCAATAGCCTTGGGGGGTCATGTCGTCCCCTCGCCTGCGTACTCTTTCCTTAGTTTTGGCATTCTGTGGTCTTGCAACGTCATGTATGGGCTCTGTCAGTGGTTCAGGCGTTCTTAATCTGACCAATGTCGGACGAATCCCAGGCATCAATTCTGCGGGCGGATCACTTGTCGTGAACGGAGTGCGCGCAACTCTTGCGAGCACCGAGGGCACACCAATCGGATCCCTTGCCACGGGCAATCGCCTCCTTGTCATCGGGGATTCCATTCTTGCGGGCACAGCGAGTCGCTACAGCGGTGCCATGTGTTCGGCCCTTGAACCTCTCGGATGGAAAGTTGCAGTGGAAGCTGAAGCCGGACAAATGGTGGGCTTTGGTCGCACGGTATTGCGCGATCGTATCTATGAAGGTTGGGATGCAGCTGTTGTATTTCTTGGCACGAACTATGGCGGAAATGCAAAGACCTACGAATCAGATCTGACCGCAATCGTGACATCGCTTGCACCACGCCCGACAATTTTGATGACTGCCACGTTGTTTCGCGACAGCATGCTGCAGGTCAACGAAGTGATTCGTGTTGTTGCTTCAAAGAATTCGAACGTCACTGTTCTCGACTGGGGCACAGCATCGATGCAGCCAGGTCTTCTCAACAGGGACAAAGTCCACCCGACAGATGCTGGCCGGCAGATTTTGGTCGCATCAATTGCATCGGCACTGGGCACTGCTCCCACAGGTCCCGGATCCTGTCTTCCATCCAAATACACCGATGACTCACTCGTTCTTGAGGACACCATGCCTACAACGACAATCGATGCCAACCAGCCGACGGATTCCTCTGTCGCCACCACCATTCCAAAGGCAACCACCACCACCGTGTCATCACCAACCACCAATTCTGCGCCGACCATTCCGGCAACAAACACAACGACGGTTGTGCCCTCCACAACTTCAACGTTGGCTCGTTAAATATGTTGCAAGTCAGTAATCTCACCGTCGAAATCGGCGGAAAAAATGTGGTGCAAGGCGCCACGTTCACAGTGATGGCACGTGACAAGGTCGGCATTGTCGGTCGCAACGGAGCCGGCAAAACATCCATGTTCAAAGTGCTTGGCGGCGAGAACGATGCAGCAGCCGGCAAGGTGACGCGCAGCGGCATGTATGGCTATTTGTCTCAGGATCCGCGCACTTCGGCAGCACAGGAAGCCCGTTCGGCAATTGGTCATGTGTTGTCTGGTCGCAATGTTGATGAAGACTTGCTGCGACTTGAGAAACTCCGCGCTGCAATGGAAAAAGATCCGAGCGACAAGAACGTCTCGAAATTTTCGAAGGCCGAAGAAGAGTTCAGCATGAAGGGCGGCTATTCAGCCGAGAGCGAAGCTCGTTCCATCGCTGCCGGGCTTGGTCTCAAAGCCGATCGTCTCGACCTTGCACTCGGTGTGTTGTCTGGTGGCGAGCGCCGCCGTGTTGAATTGGCACGCATCTTGTTCGCTGGCAGCGACATGTTGCTGCTTGACGAGCCGACCAACCACCTCGACATCGACGCGAAGAACTGGTTGCTCACTTTCCTGCGCAACTACAAGGGTGCATTGCTTGTGATCAGCCACGACCTTGAACTGCTTGATGAAGCAATCACTCGCGTGATCCATCTCGACCGACCTGATGAGGACGACACCGGCACGGTGTACGAGTATCGCGGCACGTATACGCAGTACAAACGATCGCGCGCCGAAGATGAATCCCGGGCAGAGAAGAAAGCCTCCCTGCAAGCCAAGGAAGTTGCCCGACTGCAAGATGTCGTTGATCGATTCGGTGCCAAGGCATCGAAGGCAACCATGGCTCACAGCATCGAAAAGCGCATTGCGCGCATCGAAGGCGAAGGATCTGGCATGCGCAAGAAAGATCGCGTGATGAACGTGAAATTTCCCGAGCCACCACAGAGCGGCATCACCGTTGTCACGACCAAGGGTCTTTCAAAGGGTTATGGCGCAGCTCCCATCTTTGAAGATGTGTCCTTCGATCTTGGTCGGGGAGATCGTTTGCTCGTTCTCGGTTTGAACGGCGCCGGAAAAACATCGCTACTGCGCATCTTGGCCGGAGCCACGGAGGCAAACATCGGCACCATCGAGTGGGGTTACAAAGTGGAAGTGGGCTATTTCGCCCAGGAACACGACACCATCGATCCGACTCAATCGCTCATCTGGCACATGCGACGTGAATTACCTGCGGGTTCTGCGTTATCTGAGACACAAATGCGTGCACTGCTCGGCATGTTCGGCTTGCAGGGAAGCAAGGTGTTCCAAGAATCCGGATCTTTGTCTGGTGGAGAAAAAACCAAACTCACTCTTGCGATGTTGATGGTGGGACGAAACAACGTATTGCTCCTCGACGAACCGACGAACAACCTTGACCCTGCAAGTCGTGAAGCGGTAGCTGACGCACTTGAATCATGGCCAGGTTCGATCATCATGGTCAGCCACGATGAAGAATTCGTACAACGCCTCAAGCCCACAAAAGTGATTCTGATGCCTGATGGCCAAGTGGACTATTTCAGCAAGGAATGGCTCGACCTCGTCAGCCTCTCGTAACAATTCGTCTCGCCGTGGACATTTTCATGAACATCTGATGTGGGTCTGATGGCGAAGAGACAAAATGGGATTTGCGATAAAAGGCGACCGCCGCGTCATCAATTGCGTCGACCGTAATGATGCGCGCACTTGGTCCACCTTCAGATGCTCGGCACAATCGCAGTAATGCATCGATTAGCAAAGACCCTCCAACCATCTGATTCTGCATTTCTTTCGTGACTGCAAGTTTCCCAATGAGATATGCGGGAACTGCGAGGGGAGCACCGTGTGCTAGCCGGTTGGGAAGTTCATCTGACTGAAGCTGGTGTGCAGATAATGAGTAGTAAGCAATCACCCGAGAGTCCTTGACGAATACGTATGTATTGGCAGTGCCCATGAGGCGCGCGTGGTGTGCATCGCGAGTTAACCAGGTGTTGAGGGATTCATTGCCGCAATTAAAATTGCTGACGTCGTGAATTGAGGGGTTGTACGGAACCGATCGTGGTGACGGAAGTGAAAGGGTCAATCGAGTTCAAGTTTCCACAGTTTGTCGTATGCAGTTCGCAGACGTGGTGAGATGTCGTCGGGCTCGTCGATACTGGCCATGAGGGCGTTGAACTGTGTCGCTGGAATGACAGTGACTTCGCGCAGGCGTAAATGTGACACCAACTCCAACGCGCGTTGAACTGCAAGGGTGCGGAGATAATCACTGACACTTGAATTCTCAATCTCGGCTGCAAGCTTGATGAGCTCTTTGTCTTCCTGAGAGACCCTGAAAGTGATCTCTGATGATGCAGTTGTTGTTGCCATTCACGGAATTGTATCCAATTTGTACCCACAATGTACCCACAGAGACCAGCATTCTTGGCGCCGGAAAATTCCAGTTATTGGTGGTTCAGATGAAGACCCAATCGCAGGTGCTACTACCGCCGTGGGAAGAGACCAGATCGCTGCGCACGTGACCAATGGGTTGTCTTTGCGAGGTCAATTACGGCCTCCTGATACCGTCTCACTATGAAAATAGGAATCTTTGGCGGAGCAGTAAACGACGGAACGGTGGACGACATCGTCGCTGAAGCCAGGTCGGCAGAGCAAGATGGCTTCGCGAGCTATTGGGCTCCGAATATCTTTGGACACGATGCTCTGACGGCGCTTGCCATCGTTGGACGCGAAGTGCCTCGTATCGAGTTGGGTACATCGGTTGTACCGACCTACCCGCGTCATCCTCATGCCATTGCCCAGCAGTGCCACACAGTTGCGGCTGCATCGGGCAACCGTCTCACACTTGGTATTGGCTTGAGCCACAAGATTGTCATCGAGAACATGTTGGGCATGTCGTACGACAAGCCAGTACGTCATCTTCGCGAATACCTCAGCGTGCTCATGCCACTGTCGCGCAACGAAGCTGCGAACTTTGACGGTGAGACATACAAAGTTCATGGCGGAATTGCTGCCAAGGGTTCCAATGGTTTTGGCGTCGTTGTTGCTGCGCTTGGCGAGCAGATGTTGCGCGTCACCGCTGCGTTGGCCGATGGCACACTCACATGGTGCACAGGCCCGGCAACTCTTGCCGAGCACACCATCCCTACAATCACGCGTGCAGCAGATGAACTTGGTCGCCCGACGCCTCGCGTCATTGCTGCGTTGCCTGTGTGTGTCACAACAGACAAGGCAGCAGCCGCCGAGCGAGCAGCAAAAGTATTTGCTGTGTACGGCACGCTTCCTAGCTACCGCGCCATGCTCGACCGTGAAGGTGCAGCAGGCCCAGCCGACATCGCAATCATGGGAACAATCGGCGAAGTGCAAGACCGCGTCATGGCACTTGCGTCCATTGGCGTCACGGATTTTGCAGCTGTCGAATTCGGTGCAACACCTGAAGAGATCGCAAACACCCGTGAAGCAATCAAGGGACTGCTCAAGTAATCATGGTGTCGTTGTTCGATTCCGTTCCTTTCGCGCATGGCCCGGCCATGAAGAATCGCTTCATGCTCGCGCCACTCACCAATCAGCAAAGCCACGTTGATGGCACATTGTCTGACGATGAGTACAAGTGGCTCACCATGCGTGCCCAGGGCGGATTCGGACTCACCATGACATGTGCATCGCACGTGCAGGCCATCGGACAAGG
>JBEAXB010000270.1:0-3178 GCA_041160045.1 Actinomycetota bacterium | reverse complement strand
GGGTGACGCCACACCGAATGGTCGGTTGAGGCTTGATGCGGTTGCTCGGTACCTACAAGACGTGTCAAATGACGACACTCGTGATGCGGATTGGAGCGATCCGCATTGGTGGGTTGTTCGCAGAACTGTTGTCGACGTTCATGAGTTTCCCCAGTATCTGCAAGAGATTGATTTGGTCACGTGGTGTGGTGGAACAGGTTCGCATTGGGCAGAGCGGCGTACATCGATTCGTTCGGTTGATGGGAAGCCGTTGATTGATGCTGCATCGTTGTGGGTGCATGTGGACGAAGCCACATTGCAGCCAAGCAAAGTGCCAGCCGACATCAAGTCGTTGTTGAGTGTGTCTGCCGGTGATCGTGAAGTGAATGCACGGTTGTTGTTGCGCGACAAATTGTTTGTCGCACACACAGACGAGTTGCAACGCCGATGGCCATTGCGGTTTGCCGACTTCGATGCCGTTGGCCATATGAACAATGCTGCGTACTGGGTGATGGTGGAAGAACATCTCGCCGAGCACCGTGATGTGCGGGCACCAATGCGTGCAATTGTTGAACATGTTGTTCAGGTGGAACCTGGCCAACAACCACTTCGTTGCACACCACCATCGGGCGACGATTTAGAGATGCAATTGCGCGTAGGCGACACCATGCACGCAGCAATGTGGTGCGGGACTACCCCTTAAGCACGTACTCGAATGCGCCGGTGTTATCACGGCGTTCGAAATCACCAAGGATGCGCAGATGCTCGAGGTGAGCAAACGCTTCACTGTCGGCCATTGAACCTTGTGCACGGGGAGAGAACAGGTGAGTGGCGAACTCCATCACTGTTGCGGGACGATTCAGATTGGCGCTTGTGTCACGCAGTTTTTGCAGTCGCTCTGCATGATGATACATTGTCGAATGGTGTGCCATGTGCTGGAAGTGCAATCGAAATTTGGTTGGCAAAATCGCCAATCTTGTCGAGCGAATTAAAAAACAGTGTCAATGGATCACCATGAGCAGTCAAGCCGCTGATGTGTGGGGTGATGGTGGGCAACACATGGTCGCCACTCAATAAAGTGCCTGTTTCTGGGTCGAACAGGCACAAGTGGTCATGTGTGTGGCCAGGTGTGTGCACAGCCACCCAGTCCCGACGCGCGAACTTCATGCGATCGGTTTCGTTCAATCGCACCGATGGTGTCGGCACCTTCATCAGTTTGGGAAAGCGACGACCGATTTGCAGGCGCACCTTGCGTTGCCACGGAACGTCCATGGCTGGTCCGCCCCATGGCGGTGCATCGAATGGGCTGCGCATCATGAGCGCAAGTTCCTCTGCATCAACATCGGGTGGTTCGGTGGGGTCGTAGAAGGTGCGGAACAAGCGATGAGTAATGATGTCAGCGCCGGATTCAGCGCGTAGTCGAGCGGCGCCACCGTAATGATCGGGGTGGCTGTGCGTGACAATGACCGAGTGCACCCGCTTCATCGGAACGCCAATTGTTTTCAATCGTTGTGTGAGAGCGAGCCATGATTCTTTTGTCGGCATGCCCGGGTCGACAACAGCAACGCCACGTTCATCTTCCATCACGTACATGTTCACGTGGCCGAGGCCAGTGATGTTTGCAGGCAATTGCGTGCGCAATACTCCGGGCGCTACTTCCACAATCTCATCAGTTGCTTGCAACTGTTCTGATTTGATGGGCCGCGGAGTGTCGGTGCTCACTTCGTGGGCTTCTTCACTTCTTCTGCTGTGCGAAATGCCTTGTCGCGGTAGTACTTCATCTCGGCAACGCTGTCACGAATGTCGTCCATTGCACGATGGGAGAGCCCTTCGGATTTAGGGCGAGCGTGTTCGAGGCCCGGGTACCAACGCTTCACGAGTTCTTTGACCGTGGAGACATCGACGCAGCGATAGTGCAGCCAGTTCTCAATGTCGGGCATGTATTTGGCAAGGAATGCACGGTCGGTACGAATGGAGTTTCCGCACAACGGAACTTTGCCCGACTCGGGGCTGTGCAACTTGATGAAATCAAGAGTCTGTTGCATCGCGTCATCATGGCTCACGGTGGATGCCTTGATCAGATCGAGAAGACCAGAAGTGGTGTGCATGGTGGTCACAAAATCGTCCATGTTGACCATGGCGTCGTCTGGCTGGAAGATCACGAGGTCTGGGCCCTCGGCGATGATGTTCAACTCGTCGTCTGTCACCAAGGTGGCGATTTCCACAATTACTTGGGTCTCTGGGTCGAGGCCCGTCATCTCAAGGTCCATCCAAATCAGCACTTCACCAATCTATTGGCTGGGGCTGATTGCGCCTGTAGTGGGGCAGGGGCATAGCGTGGAGATGTGCCCGACATTCATATTCAGCGCCTCGATACAGACCTTCCTTTGCCGGTTCAGGCCCATGCTGGTGATGCTGGGCTCGATATCTTTGCCGCGATTGATGGCGTGATTGCTCCGAACGGTGGCCGTTTGCTGATGCCGACCGGAATCGCGATTTCGATTCCCGTTGGTTATGCAGGGTTTGTCCTTCCTCGCAGCGGACTTGCACTCAATCACGGAATCAGCATTGTGAATGCTCCTGGTCTCATTGATGCGCATTATCGAGGCGAGATCAAAGTGGTGTTGTTGAACACCGATCAGAATCGTCCGTATCACGTGTGTCGTGGTGACCGTGTCGCCCAATTAGTCATTCAACGAATTGAAGCAGTGACGTGGACCGAAGTATCAAGTCTCGACGACAATGATCGCGGCGGCGGGTTTGGCCACTCGGGCCGTTAGCCGACTACTTCTTCGGAAGTCGAATGGACAACGCGCCGCTGTCAGTGAGTGCGGCAACTTCGTCTGACGAGATACCGAACAAGCGTTGCAATACTTCTGCGTTGTCTTCGCCGCGAAACTTTGGAACACCGTGCGTTGAAACATCTGCATCGGAAAATTGCCATGGCGAATTCGGAATTCGGAATGTGCCGCCAGAACGATCATCAATCGAGATGATTGCATTGCGTTCCCGAGCCCAATCGGTGTCTGCCAATTCCGTCATTTTGCGCACGACGCCCATGGCTAGTCCGGCTTCGGCAAACGTGTCTTCAATTTCCGCAGCAGTTTCAACGGTGAGTGCCCAATCACGCACAACTTGTTGCAGCGCAGACAAGTTTGTCAATCTTTTGGCAACAGTATCGAAGCGCGGATCAGTCAAT
>JBEAXB010000060.1:0-8259 GCA_041160045.1 Actinomycetota bacterium | reverse complement strand
ATTGCGCGCCGGCACGCACAGCATCGCCGCAACGCTTGTTGGTCCGCGCCGTCAGGCACGCATCGTGATGGTGGACGATCACTTGACCGACGTTCCGCCCTCTGATCACATGCTCGTTGTCCGCAACGACGACCGTCCCGGAGTCATTGGTCTTGTCGGAACGCTTCTCGGCGAACACAACGTGAACATCGCCGACATGGACGTGGGCCGCGCACTCACACCGGGCACCGCTCTCATGGTGATTGCAACAACTGCTGAAACCTCAGTCGTTGTCCTCGATGAACTCCGCGCCAAGCCCGGAATCATCGAAGTCACCGCTCTGCACAGTTAGTGCGCGGCGCGTAAAGCGTCGCGAGTGTCGCGGGCGATGCGAGCGGCTGCATTCAGCGGATCATTCGCATCTGCATACAGAACTGCGCGAGATGAGTTGACAATCAGGCCGGTGCCGTGGGCGTTTGCGCCATTGGCCACTACTTGGGCTGGGTCTCCACCTTGTGCACCGACACCAGGGACAAGCAATGCCATGTCGCCAACGATGGCGCGTACTTCGGAGAGTTCTTCGGGGTAGGTGGCGCCAACAACGAGCGCAACATCACCCATCTGTGACCACTCGGTTGCTGCTTTGCGGGCAACGTGTTTGTACAGCGGTTCGCCATCGATGAGTTGAGATTGAAATTCACCACTGCCGGCGTTCGATGTGCGACACAAGACAATTGCGGCGCCATTCGGATGAGTAAGGAAAGGTTCGAGCGGGTTCACGGTGACTGCGTGTGCGCCGTAGCGATCGAATGCTTCGCGTGCGTACATTTTTGCGGTGTCGCCGATGTCGCCACGCTTTGCATCGAGGATCAGGGGAATCGTCGGGTGGTTGCTGCGAATGTGGGCACAGATGCGTTCGAGTTGTGCTTCGGCGCCGGCGGCAGCGAAGTATGCAATCTGTGGTTTGAAGGCGCAGGCGAATTCGGCGGTTGCATCGATCATGTCGATACAGAAATATTCGATTCCGTCGACATCACGTGAGTACTGCTGTGGAAACTTCGAAACATCAGGATCAAGCCCGACGCACAGCAATGAATTCGATGCCGACCAGCGGGCATCGAGCAAAGTATTGAAACCCAAGATCAGCCTTCGATGGTGATGGCGGCTGTTGGGCAGAGTTCGGCTGCCAGCTCTACCTTTTCGCGCAGTTCTTCGCCGGGCTCGTCAATGAGGACGTAGAGGTATCCGTCGGCGCGTACTTCGAATACTTCCGGAGCAATCTGTGAGCATGCACCTGTCGATGCGCAAATGTCGTAGTCCACTGTGACCTTCATGATGTGCTCCTTATGTTTTCGGCTCGTACTGAACTTAGTCGGCTGTTCGTCTTAGTTCGTGGAGATCTGGCGGGAGTACGCGCCAAGGACGGCACGGAAGGACGCGGTGATGATGTTCGGGTCGGTTCCGACGCCCCACATGACGGTGCCGTCTCCATTCGTGGTCTCGACGTATGCGACAGCAGTGGCCTCTGAGCCTTGGCCCATGGCGTGTTCGGCGTAGTCCACAACGTCGAGCTTGGTGCCAAGACCCTCGCGTACAGCATGAACGAAGGCATCGATTGGGCCATTGCCTTGGCCGGTCACTGTCTTGTGTTCACCGTTGATCACCAATTGCGCGGTGATCGAGGTGATGCCTGATGCTGAATCGCTGCGCAGTTCGTGGCTATCAAGAAAAACAGATGGAGCATCGGGAAGATATGCGGTGGTGAAGGTGTCCCAGATGATGGTGGGGCTGACTTCAGTGCCCGAATCCTCGGTGATGTTCTGGATGTTCTTGGAGAATTCAATCTGCAGACGGCGGGGGAGGTCGAAGCCGTGTTCTTCCTTCATGATGTATGCAACGCCGCCCTTGCCGGATTGGCTGTTCACACGAATCACCGCTTCGTAACTGCGGCCAACATGCTTCGGGTCAATCGGCAGGTAGGGAACACCCCAGGTGTCGTAATCCTTTGGAAGCGCTTCGAGGCCCTTCTTGATTGCATCTTGGTGACTGCCGGAAAACGATGTGTACACAAGGTCGCCGACGTACGGGTGACGCTCAGGAACAGGCAAACGGTTGCAGTATTCGGCCACACGACGCAATGCGTCGATGTTCGTGATGTCGAGTTCGGGGTCGACACCGTTCATGAACATATTCATCGCAACGTTGATCAGATCGAGGTTGCCGGTGCGCTCGCCATTGCCAAACAATGTTCCTTCGAGACGATCGGCTCCGGCCATCAGGCCAAATTCGGCTGCTGCCACACCACAACCGCGGTCGTTGTGTGGGTGAAGTGAGATGACAACGGTGGAGCGATCCTTGATTGTGCGGATGAACCATTCGATGACATCGCCGTACACGTTCGGTGAATAGCACTCGACCGTGGCTGGCAAATTGAGAATCAATGGTTTTGCTCGTGTCGGCTGAATGACATCCATCACTGCCTCGCACACTTCCACTGCATACTCAGGTTCGGTGAGAGTGAAGCTTTCGGGCGAGTATTCGTAGCGCAGGTTTGTTCCAGCCAACATGGGCTCGAATGTGCGACACAACTTTGCTGCATCGATTGCAATCTTCTTGATGCCATCCTTGTCGAGACCGAAAACAACGTCGCGCTGTAACGGGTTTGTCGAGTTGTAGAAATGAACGATTGCGTTCTTTGCACCCTTCAGACATTCGTAGGTGCGCTCGATCAGTTCGGGGCGGCACTGCACCAGCACCTGAATCGTGACGTCGTCGGGGATGAGATCCTTCTCGATGATTTCACGGACGAAATCAAAATCTGGTTGGCTGGCCGAAGGGAAGCCCACTTCGATTTCCTTGAAGCCCATGTTGACGAGGGCTTTGAACATGCGCATCTTGCGCTCTGGGTCCATTGGGTCGATGAGTGCCTGGTTGCCGTCGCGCAAGTCGACACTGCACCACAGGGGTGCTTTTTCGATGCGCTTGTTCGGCCAGGTGCGATCTGTGAGGACAAGAGGAATGAACGGCTTGTACTTGGCAAAGGCCATTTGTTTTGGTGTCACGTTTTGTGGAGGCATTGTGTATTCCTTGGTGATGGGTGGTGGGCAAGAACTGGGTGGGACAAAGAAAAAACCCCCTGACCGGAGGCAGGAGGTTTCGACAGCAACGATATGCGGCTGCTGCCGTCACATAAGGAGAAGCAAGTGTGTGCGTGTCATTAATTGAAAGGCTAGCCCGCCATCTGGCTGGGCGCCACCCAAAGTTGCTTGATTAGGACCCGAGTTCGACAGTGACGGAGTCGTCGCTGATCAGTTCGTTCAGCTGTTCGCTGAATTCTGGTTCTGCTGGCACGAGCAATGACTGCCAGTCGTATGAAAATCCTTTGCGGCCATGTGTTTGCATGCCGTTTGGTTGTGCGTCCATGAGAACTCCTCCCTTGTGGGGTTGGGGGTTCGCCCGTGGCGGGTGGCGCACGCCGTTGTCAGAGACTCGGTTCGTACGACTGTGCTCGGTGCTATCCAGTTGTGGTTGGTCCTTTCTGCACGAGTCTTTCTCGCGTCAGGACTGGAAAACCTAACGCACGACAGGGGGGAAGACACGATTATGTACGGAAAATTAATCCCTACATACCGCGAATTCACCCTCTACTCATTGGTACGCGCAGAAACAGGACATAACGCGAGTACCGTGACTGCCAACATGTCGAATTCCCCCACGACCCAAGCCACCATTCAGACCCCCACAGGATTTGCCGCACTCGGAGTTCCCGAGAGTGTCGACCAGGGTCTCGCCGCTGCCGGGTTCTCCACTCCTTTTGCTATCCAGACCGAAGCCATCCCCGTTGCCATGCGCGGCGTCGATGTGTGCGGACGCGCTCGTACCGGCTCGGGCAAGACCCTTGCCTTCGGAATCCCGATGCTTGCTCGCGCCGACAAATTCGCAAAGGTCCGCGCACCTCGCGGTTTGGTACTTGTGCCTACTCGCGAACTTGCATTGCAGGTTGCCGAAGTTCTCCAGCCAATCGGCAAGGCATGCGACCGCATCATCTTGCCTGTGTACGGCGGTGCATCACGTGACGACCAAATCTCTGCCCTTGAAAAAGGTGTCGACATCATTGTTGCAACACCACTTCGCCTCATCGACTTGATGAAGGCGAACGAGTTGGTGCTTGATGATGTTCAAGTCGTCACGCTCGACGAAGCAGACCGCATGGCCGACGAAGGATTCACTCCGCAGGTCGAATGGATTTTGCGTCACGTCACCGGCGATCATCAGACGATGTTGTTCTCGGCAACTCTTGATGGCCAAGTGGGCAACCTCGTGCGTCGTTATATGAAGTCGCCCGAAGAAGTGTCGATCGATTCGCCAACAGACACCGTGGGCACCATGCATCACTTGTTTCTCGCAGTGCACAAGATGGACAAAGACAAAGTCATTTCCTCGATTGCAAATGCAGCAGGAAAAACAGTCGTGTTCTGTGACACGAAGCGCATGTGCGATCGCGTTACCGAAAATCTCCAGGATCTCGGAGTGAATGCATTGGCCATCCACGGCGACCTCACGCAGGCTGCCCGTGAAAAAGCAATTGCCCGATTCACAAACAACGAACTCCTTGTCCTCGTCGCAACAGATGTTGCTGCACGCGGCATCGATATCGACGATGTGGAAGTCGTGGTGCATTACGCCCCACCGATTGATGCAAAGGCGTATCTTCACCGTTCGGGTCGTACCGCACGCGCCGGCCGTGATGGTTGGGCAGTGACTCTCGCCGAATACAACCAGCACACCACGTGTCGCATCATCCAGCGCGCATTGCGTTTGGAAACGAAGCCGCCAATCGAGGTGTTCTCGAATGACGAGCGTCTGAAGGACCTGAACTCCTTCCTGTAAGCCCTCGCAGACAGACTCTGCGACACCCTTCTGCCAAGATGGTGGTTCGAGATGAGCAGGGGTCGGATGGCGCAAGTAATACACAACGGCCTCTCGGTCTCTTTCGTCGAATCACTCGATGATCTTGTCCAGCCTGTTGTTGATTACCTGAGCAATGCCCCAGCTGGCCGCGACATTTTCGAGGTCGACCACATCATCGTTCCGAACGCCGGAGTGCGTGCCTGGTTGCTGCAGAAAATTGCATCCAATGTCGGCGTGTCGGCCATTGGTTCCGATGGCATCGCGGCCAACCTCAATATCGGATATCTCGGTGCGCTTGATTCCCTCATCGGGCGAACAAGCATCAATGATGATCCGTGGTCTGTCAGCGCGCTCACCATGTCAGTGCTTGCTGTCATCTCTCACTCAGATGTCGTGTACGACGATCAGGTTGAACGTCTTGGCGGTGGGTTGCGGGCGGCGCGTGCGATTGCCGATCAGTTCGACCGGTACAACGCTCGTCGTCCATCGATGATTGTCGAATGGGAAAAGGGCAATGCAACGCTGGCACCTGCTGTCGGCGATGTCTTCGACGGAAACGAACACGTCATCAACACTCCCGAAATCGAACCAGTAGATCTTTGGCAGTTTGCGTTGTGGCGCAAAGTGCGCGATCAGGTGGGCGTGGCGCCATGGCCGGTCCTCATCAAGGATGTTGCGACTCACATACAAAACGGAGTCATTCCCGATGGTCTGCCATCGCGATTCCTCGTTGTTGGTTTGCAATCTTTGTCGGTGCGCCACATCGAAGTGTTGCGCGCCTTGTCGCAGGTCATCGAGATACATGTGGTGCTGGTGCACCCATCGCTGACACTTGCCAATGCGTGGGCGACACAAGGCGATGCAATGCCTGCTTCTGTTGGCATTGCACCCACGCGCAACCCAAATGAACGTATCGACCCCACGGTTGATCAATTGGTCGGTGCGTGGTTGCGTGGTGCCCGCGAAACCCAGATGCTTCTCGCGTCCCAGGAAGTTGCTGTGAGTATTCCTGCTGTTGCACAACGCTCACTTCCTGTCACACTGCTTGATGCTATTCAGCAAGCTGTTTCCACTGGTGTTGCGCCCACGATTGCATTCGATTCTGAAGACATGTCGATTCGTATGCACCGCACCCACAACTTGGCGCGGCAGGTGGAAATCCTGCGTGATGCATTGCTGCATGCATTCCACGACATCGAAGGTCTCGAGCCGCACGACATCGTGATCATGTGTGCAGATATTGAAGCAACTGCTCCACTCATCGAAGCGTCGTTCGCCCGCACATTTATTCACAACGGACGTCCGGTGCTCATGCCTGTTGTTGTGGCCGACCGTTCGTTGCGCCATGTCGACGACGGAGCACAGTTGTTGCACAATCTTGTGTCCATGGTGTCGGGTCGTTTCGCCGCCTCCGATGTACTGGGCATTGCAACATCTCCACTGGTACTGCGCGAATTCGCATTGGGTGCAGATGATGTCGCGGTGTGGGAACGCATTGTGGATACCGCTGTTGTGCGCTGGGGTGCAAGCCCTGCTCATGTCGATGCACAGCAGATCAGTGCCCATTCGTGGTCATTGGCACTCGAGCGCGCCATGCTCGGAGCAGTCTTGCCCGATGGCATGCCGGCTCCCGAAATTGGCAATGTCGTGCCGTTGCGAGATATCGATGCATCAGAGATCGACTCTGTCACTGCACTCGCGCGCATCGTGTCCGTCTTGGTCGAGCTAGAAAAGGCAACTTCTTCTGCACCAGAAAATCCCAACCTGCGCACAATCACCGAGTGGGCACTGCTCATCGAGACAGCCTTGTCGCAGTTGTCCGACCCGGCCGATGGCGAAATCGACAATGCTCTGCAGGTCATCGACCAGATTCGCGACTATGTCCGCCTCGTCGACGACATCATTCCCGTGCGCTTCGATCACTTTGCAATGCAATTGCTCGAACTCATCTCGGAAGCACCAGGTCGCCAGCCACTGCGCACCGGTGCAATTACTGCCACGTCCATGGTGCCGTTGCGCGGTGTGCCCTTCAAAGTGGTGTGCCTAGTTGGCTTCGACGAAGGCTCTGTCACCACTGGCGAAGTTGAAGGCGACGACCTCATCGAGCGTCAACGCTTTGTCGGTGATTCCGATCCGCGCATCGATCAGCGACGGGCGATTCTCGATGCAGTGTGCGCAGCATCGCATCGGGTTGTCATCACGTGCAATGGTCGCAGCATCAAGGACAACAAAGAAGTTCCGCTGATCACCCCGTTTGCCGAATTGCTCGACTTGTGCGAGCGATGCGGTGTGGGCAATCAACACGGCCATACCGACATCGAGCATCAGCATCCTCGCCACTTCAGTTCAATCAAGAACTTCACGCGTGGTGCGGTCCTGCCCGGCATCATCTGGTCACACGATGAGGTAGCAAAGCAGTCAGTGGTGCAGCAGGGGAGCAGTGCTCGTGGTGCGAAACCCACACCGAAGCTTGTCTCGGCACCGTCCGATAAGTCACTCATCGACATCAAGCGTTTCCGCACTCTCAGTGCCGATCCGCTTCGACTGTTCATCAATGATCATCTCGCCATCAATACATGGAAAGAACAAATCGAAGAAGAGTCGGCCACCATTCCGCTCGAACTCGTCAAGAAAGATCTCACCGCGTTGTGCGCCGATCTGCTTGCCGCACGTCTCGCCGGCTTCGACGATGCCCATTGGGAAACAGTGCAGGACAGTGCCGGCATGCTTCCCATCGGCAAATACAAGACCGCAACCGTAGCCATGGTGGTCGGGCGCGTCAACAGCTTGCAAGAGATTGCTGGCAAATGGAATATCAATCTGTCAGCCCCGGAAACATTCGACATCGACATCGATACAAAGTACGGAACCATCTCTGGCTCCATCGTGTTGTATCGCTCGCCAGACGGATACGTAGCGATGCATCCGTTCACCAGGGCCGGATTCAAGAAGATCGACAATGAAGAGGTGGCACTCAACTTGTTGTTCCTTGCTGCAAGCGGATACTTCTTCGAAGGCACGGTCAATATCGGACTGCACGGCAAAGAAAAAGATAAATGCCAGGCGTGGTTCGTTGAACTAGGCCCGGATATCGATCAGACCGATGCAATTGAGCGCCTCGAAAATCTGATCGAACTGATGGCGCAGGCAGAGTCGGTTCCTTTGCCGATGTTCGGCGATGCTGCAATGAAACTTGATGATGACGAGGAAGGTGCACGCAAGGCCTTTGCCACCCGCGTCAAGGCCGATGCGTATCCGGCCTCCAACGAATGCCTGATCTACGGGCCAGGGCCTGATTTCAATGTCGTGTATCCCGCCAAGGGCATCGAACGTTCGTTCTTTGTTTCGCTTGTCAATGCGTTGCCCGTA
>JBEAXB010000269.1:0-3212 GCA_041160045.1 Actinomycetota bacterium | reverse complement strand
CATTGCCGAGTCATTGCGCATGTGGGCCGAGTCAGACCTTGCACAGCGTCGCACACTGTCACTGCCACCATTTGGTGTTGTAGCGCGTATCACGATTGCATCACCGCGATCGATTGATGAAGTTGCACTGCCCGACGGAGTTCAGATTGCCCGTGAAGACGAATCGGTGCTCTTGCGCGCGACATCCAATGAAGCAATGAACGATGCGTTGCTCTGTGTTCGAAAAGAACTCGGCACTGCGGTGCGAATTCACATGAACCCTCGACGCTTCTAGGACTCGCGAGACACCTGTAGCACTCGAAATCCCTTGCTGCTGCCAAGGCGAATGGTGGGGAAGTGTTGTCCCGTCATCCATTCTGCAAGCGAGTCAGCTCCAAGGTTTTTGCTGACGACCAAATGCGCTAATCCGTTCGGAGCAAGCCGAGCGAGCCATGTTTGGAGCAAGGTGTGCAAAGCGTCTTTCCCGATGCGGATGGGCGGGTTTGACCACAGAAGTTCAAAAGCGATTCCAGGGTCAACGTCTGTCGGAGCGGAGACGATGATGTTTTTCAGTCCGTTGCGTTCGGCATTCTCGGAACACAGCTCTCGGGCCCGTTCGTTGATATCGACTGCATAGATCGTGCAATGCGGGTACACCGGTGCCACAGCCCAGATCGCACAAGGCAGATCCGGTCGGTAGTTCCCGCGGGGCAAGTTTGGCCATGGAGTCGAGGAGGACGGACGTTCCTTTGTCAAGGCCGTGCTGGCTGAAGACGCCCGCATCAGCCACAAGCGATAAGTCGCCATGGGGACCCGGAATTGAGAACTCGGTACGCCGCGAAGCAGATTCTGGCGAAGCGCTGAAATAGTGCGATGTTGATTTCTTTGCTGCTGGGTTGTTCTCGGTCATCAGGTCTCCACCGATAGCTGGGTTGTTCTCGGTCATCAGGTCTCCACCGATAGCCTTTCAGATTGTGGCCTATGACATTCGCACCTTCGGAGATCCTGTTCTCACTTCAGTGGCCGAACAGGTCGAAAACATCGACGGCAAGATTGTCCGTCTCACCCAAGCAATGTTGCAAGCGATGTACCAGGCTCCGGGCCTCGGGCTTGCTGCTCCGCAAATCGGTGTGCAAAAGCAGATCTTTGTGTACGACATCGATGGCGAACCGCTGACGCTTATCAATCCGCGCATTGTCGAGTCCCGTGGTGAATGGGTCTACGACGAGGGTTGTCTTTCCATTCCAGGTTTGTATGTCGAAATGATGCGGCCAAAGGAAGTTCTTCTCGAAGCAGTCGACCTCAGTGGCAACACCATCCAGATCGAAGCCGACGAGTTGCTTGCCCGCTTGTTCCAGCACGAACTAGATCACCTCAATGGGGTTCTCATGTTCGATCGCATGACTCCCGAGCAGCGCGATGAAGCGTTAGCCGAATACAAGCGCATCGCCGAAGGTGGCTCCTCTGAAGGGGAGACCCGTCACATCGGATTGAAGTAACGATGACACCAGAGGTTCGCCCTCTCGTGTTCCTCGGAACTCCCGACGCTGCAGCCAACATTCTCGAAGCGCTTCTGCTCGAGGGTTTTTCTGTCGTGCATGTCATCACCAGGCCAGACGCCCGACGAGGGCGCGGGTCTGCAATGTCTCCGAGTCCTGTGAAAAGTGTGGCGTTAGCGCACGGCATCGAGTGCACGCACGATCTCATGTGGTTGGAAGAAAACGCCGGACAGAATCTTCTCGGCATTGTCGTTGCGTACGGCCGCATCATTCCGACTCATCTGCTCAATCGCATGCAGATGCTGAACATTCACTTCTCACTCTTGCCACGTTGGCGTGGAGCGGCTCCTGTCGAGCGGGCCATCATGGCGGGCGATGCAGTCACCGGAGTCGACATCATGGAAGTCGAACCGACTCTTGATACCGGTGCGGTGTACGCGCAACGACAGGTAACAATCACCGATCAGCACACGACGGAAAGCTTGACCGCAGAATTGGCTCAGGTCGGTGCCGAACTACTTGTGACAACTTTGCGTGAGGGACTCGCGGTTCCTGTGCCTCAGTCTGATGAGTCCACGTATGCGGTCAAGATCTCTTCTGAAGACATGCGGATCGACTGGACCCGTTCATCTGTCGACATCGCTCGACAATGTCGGGCCGTGCGGGCGTACACGGTGGTCGACGAAATGCGGTTGCGTGTTCTCGAAGTGGCACTGGTGGACGACACGGACATCGACCCAAGCCTGATTCCGGGTCAGATCAGTCCGGCAGCATTCGTTGGCACGGGTTCTGGTTGCATTCGGCTTGTGCGTGTGCAGCCAGAAGGCAAAGCGGCAATGGACGCCGCCGCGTGGCTGAGGGGTCGTGTGCCGGCAGTGCGACTGCACTGCGAATAGCGCAGACACAGTCAACTGGCTAATTCAGCTACCTAATTGGGCGATGTCGTGCAGGGCTGACTCGGTAGCCTCGTGACGTGCTGAAAATCGTGTTACCAAAGGGCTCCCTCGAGAAGGCGACATTCGATTTGTTCGATGCAGCCGATCTCACCGTGGTTCGATCATCCTCTGTTGAATACAAGGCGTCTGTTGAAGACCCACGCATTGATGAAGTGCGCATCCTTCGTCCCCAAGAAATTGCCCGTTATGTCGAAGAGGGATTATTCGACCTTGGTATCACCGGGCGTGACTGGATTGAAGAGACATCAAGCGATGTCGTGAGCCTTGGCGAGTTGCGTTACTCGAAGGCGACAAGTCAGCCTGTGCGTGTGATTGTCGCTGTGGCAGATAATTCGTCTGCTCAGACAGTTGCAGATCTTGGTGACGGGGTGCGTGTCACCACCGAGTACCCAGAGATGACAAAACGGTATTTCGAAGAGCGTGGCGTGAAAGCTGACATTCGCCTGAGTTACGGGGCGAGCGAAGCAAAGATTCCTGATATTGCCGATTGTGTCGTCGACATTACGGAAACCGGACGCGCATTGCGTGCCGCTGGCCTTCGCATCATCGACACCATGCTCACGAGCTATACCGAACTCATTGCCAACAAGGCCGCGTATGCAGACCCACAGAAGCGTCACGCCATGGAGCAGATCATGACGCTTCTCACCGGCACGCTCGAAGCGCGCGACAAGGTGCTTCTGAAGTTGAATGTGTCTGAAGAAAACATGAGCACTGTGCTGGCATTGCTGCCATCGGCCAAGTCGCCCACGGTTGCCAGTTTGGCCTCGGGGGGCTT
>JBEAXB010000268.1:0-2732 GCA_041160045.1 Actinomycetota bacterium | reverse complement strand
CGCCTGTTGTTGATGACCGATGTCGAGAGCACTCGTTGGTTCATCAAGCAGCAGGATTGGTGCTTCTTGAGCAATGGCGCGCGCAATGACAAGTCGTTGTCGCTCGCCACCCGACAAAGTATCAACATCACGCAATGCGAGATCTGCAAGGTCAAGTCGATCAATCACATCTGCCACCATCGAATAGTCAAGTGATGACTCGCTGCCAAAATGTGTGACAAACGGATTGCGTCCGAGCAAGACGTACTCAGCCCCTGTCATTCCTGATGGCAACACCGGAGACTGGGGTACATATGCAATCAGTTGAGCTCGACGTCGCGAAGAACGCGCGGTCAACGGTGATCCGTCGACCAGGATTCGTCCGTCATGGGGAACCACCCCGGCGATGGCGCGCAGGAGCGAGGACTTCCCCGCACCATTGTGTGAGTAAAGGGTGCGACCGCGGTGCGGCCTGAATAGTTCACACGGACTTCGTCAAAAGCAAGGGATGTCATCGGCTGTTCTTTCGTGTTCGCAAAATGATGAGGAAAAATGGAGCTCCGAGAAATGCAGTGACAACACCAATGGGTGTCTCTGCAGGATTGTCGAGCACCCGCCCCGGAATGTCGGCGATGATCAGAAAAGCAGCTCCGAACAACAACGAGACAGGAAGCACAATTCGATACGAAGCTCCGACTACCAGGCGCACTGCGTGAGGGACGATGATGCCGACAAAACCAATTAATCCACTGACGGCAACAACAGATGCGGTTCCGAGCGTTGCGGCAATCACCACAACCAATCGCACCCGCGACACATTGACACCGAGTGCAGTGGCTTCTTCATCTCCAACTCGAAGAACATCCAACAATCGACGGTGCAACAACAGCACAACCGTGGAGAAAATGACATACGGAAGGACCAATCGAACATCACTCCATGTTGCGCTCGACAATCTTCCGAGAATCCACGAATACACCTGGCGCACAACGTCTGAATTTCGCTGGAGAAGAAATGTTTGCATCGCCGTTGCAAGAGAGGTGACAGCTACACCAGCAAGCACAAGGCTCGTGGAACTTCTCTCGCCCTTACCCGTCGTGCCGACGAGATAGGTCACCAGTACGGCTGTCAGACCGCCGACAAATGCAGCGAGAGGCAACGGATCGATAATCCAGTTGCTCGTACCTGAGCGGTTGACGGTAATGACGATGGTGGCGCCGAAGCCGGCGCCTGCTGCCACACCAAGCAAGTACGGATCAACCAACGGGTTTCGAAAGACGCCTTGGTAACTCGCGCCGGCGATGGAAAGCGTGGAGCCGACAATCGCAGCAAGCACCACGCGTGGGGCACGAATCTGCCACACAATGGCCCATTCGGTGGGAGTCAATCCGCTGTCAAGAGAAATCAGTGGGAGCCGATTCAGCAACTCGAGAGGCACTCTCCACCACTCTGGCCCTGCCGGACCAATCATGACGCCAACAAGCAATGAGAAGAGCAATGCAGCAGCTGCGCCAATGGTCCACCATTGACCCGAACTGCTTGCAGTGGTCTGCCCATTCAGGCTTGTTGACGTCATAAAAGAGGTTTTCTATTGAGCTGCGTTGAGCGCAGTAATTGCAGCTGAGAACTGCTCGACTAATTCAACGACACGTGGTCCCCAGCGAGATGCAACATCGTCGTCAAGTTCTACGATATTGCCGCTTGTCACTGCAGCAATTCCGCTCCACCCTGCACGCTTAGACACTTCCGCCGCATTTGTCGCACAGCATTTTGTATCTGCAAGAAAAATGATTGCGGGGTTGCCCTTCACAATTGCTTCAGCATTGAGCTGCGGGTAGTCGTTTCCTTCTTCCACTCCGTCGGCGATGTTTGCGATGCCGAATGGCTTCAACAATGCACCAACGAAAGTATTGGATGTCACCGAATAAAGCGTGTTGTCAAGCTCGTAGAAGTACGAAGAATTCATTGGCGCAGTGATGTCTTTTGTTGCAGTTGAAATGCGGTCTGTCATCGATTTGATCAACTCAGCAGCATCATCTGCATGACCTGTGAGTTCACCAAGCTCGGTGATCTGCTTGTACACATCATCGATTGTTGCTGCAGCTGCACCAGTCCAGACGGTGATGTCCGGGTTGGCGGCTGTCAACTGCTCGGTGATCTTGTTCATGTCGTTCGAGATCAGCACGACGTCGGGTGTGAAACCAAGAATGGCTTCCGCACTTGGTTCGTAGGCAGAAATCTTCGTGACTTTTGAAGCAGTCTCTGCTGGAAAAGTACTCAAAGAGTCAAGAGCGACAACTTGATCGCCAGCACCGATTGCATAAAGCATTTCGGTGGCTGTTGGCGAAAGGCTCACGATTCGTTGGGACTTTCGTGCAGCAACCGTTGTGTCGGTTGCCGAATCTGATGACCCGCAAGCTGCGAGCACCAGGGTTGCAGCTACTGCTGCGGTAAGAACTCGCAAGCGCGAGCGACGTGTAATGGACATGTTTCTTCCTCCGTTTAGAAATGGAGAAAGAAGAGTGGGTCACGTGAAAGCAGCAGACACTGCACTCTCCGCGGACCGCCCTTCCTTCGAGGTTCGGTTATTCGCATGCAAAATCAGGCGACCGGACTTGTCTGAGTCGAATTTCTTCGATCAGCTTCACCGTTGCGGGACAGTGCCGGAGTTTCACCGGACTTCGCTGGGTTTTGCACTGCACATCATTTCACCGATGTGCTGTTGGTCACCGTAGCAGACTCACCTGCCGGCG
>JBEAXB010000267.1:0-2733 GCA_041160045.1 Actinomycetota bacterium | reverse complement strand
TGCGGGAGTCGCAGCATCGATTGTTTGGGGAAACGCCAAGTCGACATCGGTAATACCAAGCGTGGCTGCCAATGTCATCGACGCCGACATTGATGATTCAGCGGTGGCCGCATTTGCCATGTCGACCGGCACAACAAGTCGAATGACAGCCGGATCATTTCCTGCTGTCAACAGGTCGTCACGTTCCACCAACACCTCTGCTGCGATTCGATAGGCATCTCGCTTCGAACCAGCAACGCCGGGCACGATGTTGACAGCAAGAGAAGACATGATTGCGGTTGATTCGCTCCCTTTGCCATTGGAATGAGCCAAGAGAAATGGGGACTTTTCACTGCTCGTGTCTTTCATTGCCGAAGGCAGAAGAAAGACCGACGTAATTCCGGATTTGCGCAGCAATGCAAGACCGTCGTTGTCAAGACGAACGTTGAGCGCTGAATGGTGACGCCAGGCAACAAACGATTCAATGTCTTTTCACCGAATGACAATTGAGCAGAAAACTCACGCCCGAGATCGAGCCCGGCGAAGACGGACGGATCAACTGGTGCAAACGTGGCGTTCGCTATCGATCGAGTGCGCAATTGTTCGCGCAGCGCCAGGAACAATTTCGCATCGACCGGGTTTGCAGACTCTGCAAGTGCAGCGACCACCTCAGGTTCGAGGGAAATGGTGACGGGGGTCGGATGCGCAACAAGAAAATCGATCATGCGTTGCACGGAGGCTCTGGTTGCATCGGAAATTTCAGTGACGCCGGTGGTATTGAGTGACGGCACAGTGTTCAGGTGCAGCAATGATGTGTACGGCACCGGAGGCATCACGCCATTCGGGTCGCGTTTATTGATGAATGTGAGGGTCTGAGACAACACGGCGTCGGTCTGGGAATCAACAAGACGGATAGTGATTGGGTAAATGCCATCAAAGGGAACAGACAGTGAGTAACCCTCTTTTTGTTCGCTGATGATCGGCACAACGGGCAGTAAGTGGCCTGCGTAATCGCGGTCGACGCGTGACAATCGAATGATCAGGGAGTCTGTAACGCCAGGTTGTACATCACCGTTTGCGATTGCCCGGAAAGAATCGATAGAAGCGACCCGTCGGTGCAACAAGAATTCGAGTCGATCGGTGCGGTCGACAATCGAGTTGAGGTTCGGGTCAAGAACAAACCGTGAATTAACCGAAGCAAGAATGTTGAACGGCTGCGAGACAATACGAATCTCGGGAACATCAGCCACAGCAGCGATGGAGGCACCGGCGGGCACCGGCAGACTTGTCAACCCAATCGCACATGCGCTAAAAACAGCCAGTAGTGCCCTTTTCATTGGGGAATCTGCATTTCCAACACGGAGAGACCAAAGTCAAGAGGTACGAATCCGAAACGGTGATATGCGCCGAGCGCAGCACTATTTGACACCTCGGTATTGACAACAGTGGCTGTGCATCCACGACGTTGTGTCCATGCAAGCGATGCTTCGAGCAGTTGTGTTGCAATGCCGTTGCGCTGAGCGTCTGGGTGCACGGCAAGACGTTGCACGAACCCTTGGCGACCAGTGGCGCCGACCAGCACGAAACCTTCGATGCGATCATCGGACTTCCACACGAACAACCGCACCCGACGCGTGGCGCACAGGGCCTCGGACAGTGTCTGTTCATCCATCGCCCATTGCTCACCGAATGCCTCGAAATCGAGGGCCAGGATTTCTGCGCGCACGGACTTTTTGATTGAGTGGGAATATGGGGCGAGACGCACCGTCGAAATCGCATCGGTTGTCGGTGCAGAAACAGTGGGGTGCGATGAATGTTGCCGCTCGAGGAGACTCAACTCCTGAGCCACGGTGAACCCGATGGCAGCAAACGCGGTGGCAGCGGCGGGAGCCAGGGCACTGGTCCGCACACTGCTGTATCCCCAGGCCGAAAGGGTCGTGAGCCATGTTGCGAGTACCGGAGAATCGGGAAGCCGAATCGATGGGCCATGGGAACCACTAATAAGAAGGAATGCCCGACCAGGAATGTTCGGCCAGGGACGGGCGCGCACCTGGGTCGCGCCAGACCAGATGACACCAGCGCGGGGGGTGTGCTCGACCAAACTCACCCCGTAGACCGTAGTGCGCACAGCAGGCATGTGGCAGAGGAAAGGGGATTGGGGATTACCACCTCTTCGTCGGCGTTGATGTCTAGCCTTCACTCCACATGATTCCGCCGCGCTTTGCCCCGATCCTCGAAGAGATGGAACCCCTCGCCGCCCGATTTCGGGAGGCTGGACACCGTTTGTTTCTTGTCGGAGGAACCGTTCGCGACCTATTGCTCGGGGCGAGTGACGCAGAGATTGATTTCTCACAGATCGATTTCGATGCCACCACGACCGCCACTCCCGACCAGATCAAGGCCATTGTTGCCCCGATTGCCGATGCCCTGTGGACCCAAGGTGAGCGGTTCGGGACCATCGGGCTCAAGATTGGCAATCGACCCTACGAAATCACAACGCATCGCGCCGAGGCCTACTCACCCGACTCGCGCAAACCCGATGTTCAGTTTGCCACCGACATCGAAACAGATCTGTCGCGCCGAGATTTCACGATCAATGCCATGGCGCTCGAACTCACGAGCGACACCCCAACACTTGTCGACCCATTTGGCGGCGCTGCCGACCTGATGACGCGCACATTGCGCACACCACTGTCGCCCGAGGAGTCCTTCAGTGACGATCCGTTGCGCATGTTGCGTGCGGCTCGCTTTGTG
>JBEAXB010000059.1:0-5866 GCA_041160045.1 Actinomycetota bacterium | reverse complement strand
TCGGCCGCAGAAGAAATGAGACCGAGCCCGGATTCGATGAGACTGACAATTGCCATGGCATTACCCCCGTAATAAATGGTTCCCCCCGGAACCACACAGTGAACACTAGTTGTCTTTATAGGGGCTGCAAACAGCAGTCGCGTAACCTTCAGTCATGGCATTGCTACGCGTAGGTGTAATCGGAACAGGGATGATGGGATGCGAGCATTTGCGCAACCTGATGGGAAATCCGTTGGTGGCTATCACTGCGTACAGCGATCCCAATGAAACATCACGCCGATGGGCCGCATCCACCTTGGGTGATCGTGCAGCAGACGCAACTGGGTTTGAAGATCACAATGATCTCTTGAGCAGCGGACTCGTCGATGCCGTTGTTGTTGCATCACCGAACTTCACGCACAAGGCTCTCCTTGACGACATCTTTCACACGAGTATTCCAGTAATGGTGGAAAAGCCGATGTGCACGACTGTCGAGGATTGCGTATCGGTCGTGCAAGCACAAAAGAATCGGTCGGCAATCACATGGGTTGGTCTTGAGTATCGATACATGGCACCGATTGCCACGTTGTTGAACGAGCTTCGGGCAGGGGCAGTCGGAAACCTCAAAATGATTTCGATTCGCGAACACCGTTTTCCATTTCTTGTGAAAGTTGAGAACTGGAACCGTTTCTCGAAGAACACGGGTGGCACTCTCGTGGAAAAGTGCTGTCATTTCTTCGACCTCATGAATCTTGCCGTTGGCTCGAAGCCAGTGCGGGTGATGGCGAGTGGTGGTCAAGATGTCAACCATCTTGATGAAACGTACGATGGCGCACGAAGCGACATTCTCGACAATGCATATGTGATTGTCGAATACGAAAATGGTGTCCGCGGCATGCTCGATTTGTCGATGTTTGCCGAAGGCGGGCGTCACGAGCAGGAGATCACAGCGGTCGGCGACTCAGCGAAGATTGAAGCCTTCATCCCCGGCGACGGAACGGTGTTTGTGGCCGATCGTCAAACGCGCACCATCCGTGAAGTCGAGGCTGCAGTCAGCAGCGACGTTGCGCACATGGGTTTCCATTTCGGTGCGAGCGATATCGAATGTCGAAAGTTCGTCGATGCCGTGATCAACAACACCGAGCCCGAAGTCACCGTGTCTGATGGTTTGTGGTCCGTGGTGATTGGCGCTGCTGCTCACCGTTCAATCGAAGAGCAAAGAGCCGTTCTCATCTCTGAATACGGGATTTAGCGAGCAGGGCCTGCCGACATTCGGCACTTATCGGAACAATATTTCACGTTGTCCCAATCCCGTGCCCATTTACGGCGCCATTCGAACAACTTGCCGCACGTCACACACGTACGTGGGGCATGACCATTCTTTTCTTTTGCGGTGCGGCTCATCACGCACAAAGGTACTGTGACTCGTGTGGAGAATCTTGCACTCGTTCTGAATCTTGTCGCTAGTTGTGTGATGGTCGGTGTCATCTGGTTCGTCCAGATCGTGCACTATCCGCTTCTGTCAATCATCCCCGTGGAAAGCGCAACCTCCGTTGCAGTCGAGCATCAACGTCGCACCGGTTATGTCGTCGGACTTCCGATGGCCGTCGAAGGGGTAACAACGTTGTTTCTGTTATGGAAGACACCAGACAATGTCACCTGGTGGTTGCCATGGATTGCGGCAATCTTTCTTGCCGTTGCACTCGGTTGCACAATCTTTCTTTCGGTGCCGCGACATGAGCGCATGGCCGCGAGGCCCGATGCACAAGTGGGGCGCGAATTAGTGCTCACCAACTGGCCGCGCACGATTGCATGGACAGCACGCGGTGTATTGACCACCATCATGTTGATGCAGGTACTCGCATCATGAGTGACTTCCTTAGTTCCATCCTTGATGCAGCAATTGTTCCCGGATTCTCGCGCATCGGTTATGTGGTCCGATCGAAACTGAACCATTGGGACAACGTGTCGAACTACGACATGTCCGGCAAGGTTGTGGTGATCACCGGGCCGACATCGGGACTTGGGGCCGAGTGTGTTCGCACACTTGCGCCGACAGGTGCGCAATTAGTTCTTGTTGCACGCAACCCCGAGAAGTGTGCCGGAATCATCGAGTCCGTCAGTGCCATCTGCACAGGCCCGACGCCAATATGTGTCGTTGCCGAGATGGGCGATCTTGCATCTGTCGCAGCTGCTGCACGTTCGATTGCTGCACAGTTTCCCCAGATTTCTGCACTGGTGCACAATGCAGGTGCGCTGTTGAACTCGCGTGAAGTTTCTGCGCAAGGAATCGAACAAACCGTTTCATCTCATGTTCTCGGGCCACATCTCCTCACAACCATGTTGTTGCCGAACCTTCGTGCAGCTCAGGGCCGGGTCGTCACGGTGTCGTCCGGTGGAATGTATTCAGCAGAACTTCCGATGGTGGCTCATGGTCGCACTCTCGAGATGCGTGCCGATATTTATAACGGCTCGAAGCAGTACGCGATCGCCAAACGCGCACAAGTAACCCTCAATGAAATGTGGGCTAGTAAGGAACGTGCCATTCATTTCGATGCGATGCATCCGGGCTGGGCTGATACGCCGGGTGTGCAGGAATCCATCCCCGGATTTCGGCGCATCACAAAACCCATTTTGCGTTCGTCAAAAGAAGGTGCAGACACGATTGCCTGGTTGGCTGCGGTGCAACCAATTCCTGGTGCGAGCGGTTCGTTCTGGTCGGATAGGGAAGTGCGCAGTATTCACAAACTGCCCACCACAAAACGCAGCGATACTCCCGATGCCCGCACAAACCTATGGTTGTGGTGCGACAAAATGATCGCGCCGTTCGCTACCGAATAGCGCGTCGGCTAACCCTGGATGCAGTGGTTTGTTGTTGTTCCGATGCCGTCAATGGTGGAGACAAGAACATCGCCAGCCTTGAGGAACACTGGTGGCTTGCGTGACACGCCGACTCCGCCGGGGGTGCCGGTAAAAATCACATCGCCTGGCAACAACTCAACGATGCTCGAGAGATATTCGATGATGTCACCGACATCGAATATGAGGTCGTCGGTAATCGTGTTCTGTATTTCTTCGCCATTCAACGTGCAGGTCATGTGCAGTGCGTCGCGGTTCGGTACATCAACTGCATCAATCAACCATGGCCCAAATGGTGAGTAGCCCTTGCGGCTCTTTCCGAGGTTGAACTGTGCTGGTTGCGACACGAACTGAAGTGCACGGTCTGAAATATCCTGACCAACGCAGATGCCGGCAACGTGTGCCCATGCATCTGATTTCTTGATATCGCGTCCGCCTGTACCAATCACAGCAACAAGTTCGACTTCCCAGTCGACGGTTGCGCCAACGACAGGAATGTCTGCATTGGGGCCAGAGATTGACGACGTGAACTTTGTAAACGTCATCGGAGCTTTCGGAATATCCATTCCGCTTTCTTCAGCATGCGAGCGGTAGTTGAGCCCAATGCCGAACACCTGCAATGGCCATGGTGACGGTGCATCGAGCTCATTGACATTGCATGGTTCACCATCGGCAGTCACCGTGGCTGCAAACGCTCGAAGTTCTTCCCAGCGCGGAAATGCCTTGATGGGGTCTGAATCAAAGACGCCGCCACTGGCTGTGGCCAAGTCGACGAGGTGGTTGTTGGGGCCGACCACTAGTTGGGCCCGACCGTTCTTTGAAGCGAATCGCAATGTCATGGAACTGCACTATAGTCCCTCTTAGTCACTTGACTAAACAGGCCCAATCGTCCTTTTTGGAGGCAGCCATGGCATCACCCATCAAATTCGCCCACGTCGTTTTGAAGACCTCCCGTTACGACGAGATGGTGGCCTGGTGGAAGGACTTTCTCGGAGCGCAGGCCCGCCACGAAAACGGGTTCATCACCTTCCTGTCATACGACGAAGAGCACCATCGCATGGCGATCGCCAATATCCCGAATCTCGAAGACCAAAATCGTGCCGCGAGCGGTGTCGAGCACTTTGCTTTCACCTACGAATCACTCGACGCGTTGTTCGAGCAGTTCGAGCACATGAAGAGCAAAGGCCAGAGCCCGTATTGGACCATCAATCACGGCATGACTCTTTCTGCGTATTACCGCGATCCCGACGGCAATCAGGTGGAGACACAATTTGACTCGATGTCCCTCGAAGCAGCCGACGAGTTCATGGCAGGGCCGTTGTTTGCTGCGAATCCGATTGGTATCGATGTCGACTTCGAGGCACTGCATGCGCGCCGCAAAGCTGGCGACTCGATTGCATCAATCACCGATTACGCCACCGCGGGCAAATGAGCCTCGCCGAACAGAGCAGGCCGACGCGCAGCAGGGTCGATGCTGAAGAGCGTCTGATTGTTGCTGCAGGTGAATTGCTCGGTGAAGTTGGCCCCCGCTCGATGAGTGTGCGCAATGTGGCGGAACGTGCCGGAGTCAACCACGGTCTCGTGCATCATTACTTCGGTGGCAAGGATGGTTTGCTGAAAGCAGCTATGACGCGACTAGTGCAAGAGCATGCTGTTTTTGCAAACGAAGCATCACATGGCGATCCGATTCCGGCCCCTCTTCTCTTGAATCACGATCCTAAGTATCTGCGTGCAGTGGTGCGTGCAGTTCTCGATGATGAAATGCAACTTGCCACCACCGAAATTACGGAAGGCGTCTCGGTGCCACAGGGCGCAATGGCTCATGCAACAAAAAGCAAGACTATCGATGCACCTGATGTACAGATGAAGGCAATGGTTGCCGTGGCAATGGCGATGGAAATGGGCTGGGCCGCACTCGAACCTTTTTTGTTTGCTGTCACAGAAGTTGCCGATGCTGAGCAAGAAGAAGTGCGTGACATCGTGCGTGATTTTCGTCGCCAGATGGTGAAGCAAGTTCTTCAGTGATCAACGCTGAAGTAACGATTCTCGGCGGCGGGCCAGTCGGATGTTTTCTGGCTGTCCTTCTCAATCGCATGGGCATCTCGAATGTTCTGATTGAACGTGATGATCAGCCATATCAATTACCTCGAGCCATCGTGATGGATGATGAGATTCAACGCATCTTTCATGACTACGGAATGGGCGAATGGCTGATTGCACATACATCGCGTCTGGAAAATGCAGATTTCGTGACTGCCGATGGCGCGCACATCATGGGTGCCGCAGTTCCTGAACTTGGTCTGCAAGGTCTTCCTCCGGTCGTTGTGCATTACCAGCCCGATCTCGATGCAATGCTGCGTGATGAAGTTGTTGCCTCCGGCTCGATCACCCGCTTCGGTCACATCATCGTCGGGATGGTGGATCACGGAGACCACTTCGAGACAACACTCGATGACGGCGAACTCATTCATTCACGTTGGTTCGTCGGCTGCGATGGTGCATCAAGCTGGACCCGTCGCCATGTTGGGCTCACGCTTGAAGACCTCAGCTTTGATCAAGAGTGGTTGGTTGTCGATGTCGAGCTGAACGAGAACAGCACCGTGGATCTTCCACTCGGCGTTCGACAGTATTGCGACCCACTGCGACCAAGTACGTACGTCAAAGGTCATGCCCGCTATCGCCGTTGGGAATTCCAGGTGCAACCGAACGAGGATTCTGCAGCTCTCAACACTGAAGCCGAACTATGGCGCATCTTGAAGCCGTGGCTCACGTACTCAGACGCGCGCATCGTGCGTTCTGCTGTGTACCGATTCCATGCGGTTGTCGCCCCAGTCATGCAGTTGGGCAATGTGTTTCTTGCAGGTGACTCCGCTCATCAAATGCCACCATTCCTTGGTCAAGGTCTGAATTCAGGCATGCGCGATGCGATGAACCTTGCATGGAAGCTCGCATTCGTATCGAAAGGCATTGCATCAGAAAAGCTTCTCGATACCTACAGCACCGAACGCGTACCGCACGTGCGTAACAC
>JBEAXB010000058.1:0-5884 GCA_041160045.1 Actinomycetota bacterium | reverse complement strand
TCATGCACAAATCGTACTTGCGCGCCTTCGTTCTTCGATTCGGGTCATCCCTAAGAATTGTCTAATTTTCGGGCGAAACGCTCTGCGATGGGAGGTATTTCAATGCAAAGAGCGCGCCGACAAGCGCAGCGATAGAGGCCACAATGCATGCCGTCGAGAAACCATGGAGAAACGATGCACTGACTGCATTTTCCACTTGGCTTCGGATGGCAACCGGTGACTGTTGGGCGATTTGATACGCAGCACCCACGGATTCTTCCGACATCGACAATGCACCCATGGGCAGGTTGGCAATCAGGCCCGGAATCTGTTCGAACTTCTCCAGAATCTTTGGCGAGTACAAACTGACAAAGACAGATCCGACAACGGCAACTCCGAGTGTTCCGCCCACTTCACGGCCGGTGTCGTTGATGGCAGATCCGACTCCCGCTTTGTCGCGGTTGAGCGAACCCATGATGGCATCCGTGCTTGGAGATGTCACCAATGAAAGACCATTCGCCATGAAGACCATGCCGATAATGACATGGCCGAAGTACGACGAGTTCGCATCCATGGAACTAGCGATGAACAAGCCAATCGACATGTTCAAGAGTCCGAGAGTAACGACCCTCTTTGTTCCCCACTTCAATGCGGCACGTGCTGCAAATGGTGCAGTCACGCCGGCGCCAACAGCGAACGGAATGGTGTGAATGCCAGAACTCAGTGTGTCGTAGCCACGCACGTATTGGAAGTACTGCGTGACGAGGAATGTGAAACCAAAGAGACAAAAGAATGCAATCGAGATGCTGCCGGCCGCTGCACTGACACGAGCATTGCGAAATACCCGCACGTCGAGCAGTGGATGTTCGACGCGTGATTCATATAGAACGAACCCAGCGAGTGCTGCAGCCGAGATTGCGAAACCTAGATATGAAGTAGTGGAGCCCCAGCCCCATACCGGCGATTCAATCACCGTGAAAACAAGAGAACCGATGGCGACAACTGAGAGAAGAAAGCCCACATAGTCAATGGCGTGTGGGTTTTCATCGCGTGATTTGGGAAGGATGAACGCACCAGCTGTGAGAGCGATGATGACAATCGGAACGTTGATGAGAAAGACCGAGCCCCACCAGAAATGCTCCAAAAGAAAGCCACCGGCAACCGGACCGAATGCGACTGCCATACCGGATACTGCCGACCAGATGCCGATTGCCTTTGCTCGCTCGATCGGATCAATGAACAAGTTCGTGATGATGGCAAGTGTTGCCGGGAAGACGAGTGCTGCACCGATGCCCATTGCGCCGCGCCACAAAATCAACTCGCCACTTGTATCCGCAAACCCGCCCATGACACTGAAGATGGCGAAGAGTACGAGACCGATTTGCAGTGCACCTTTGCGACCAAAGCGATCACCAAGTCCACCACCGGCAAGAAGTAACCCGGCAAAGACCAGCGCGTATGAATCAACAATCCATTGCAAGCTGGTGGTGGTTGCATCTAGTTCGCGCTGCAATGTCGGCAATGCCACATTGATGATGAGGTTGTCGACAACGACAAGAAAAACGCTGATGGCAAGGACTCCGAGAATCCACCAACGACGTTCGTATGTTTTCTGATCAATATTCACTTGACAGTGTCTAGTTCGCCTACTTGACAGTGTCAAGTAGGCTGGCATCGATGGTCCCAGACGCTCGCCCCCAACCACACGGAGATGTGCCCCGTCTCGTGCTCGATGCTGCCCTTGCCATCATTGAAACAAGTGGCGCAGAGACACTTTCCATGCGCGAAGTGGCTCGTCGAGCTGGGGTCAGTCATCAAGCCCCGTACCACTATTTCGGCGATCGGTCCGGAATCTTTGCAGCCATTGCCGAAGAGGGTTTTATCGGTCTTGCCGAAGGATTTCGTGTTGCTTTGACCGATGAGGAAAACCCGGCAAAGTGCTCTCTTGCGGCATATGTGCACTTCGCTCTCGAACACCGTGGACATTTTCGCGTCATGTTTCGGGCCGATATCTCTGGCGTCGTCACCCACCTGACAACCAAAAAAGCAGCGGACAGTGCCTATGACGAGTTGATGAACCTGGTGAACCGCACCATCGGAATGCCAACCGATGCCCACACTGCAACGACGTGGGCGACTCTCCTGTGGTCTGTGGCCCACGGCCTCGCAACGCTTCTGATCGACGGCCCCATAGAGGCACAACTGCCAGACAACATTTCTCTGGCCGACCACATCGAATCCGTGATTGATCTCAGCTCGCAGATGGTCACGGCCCAAGCGCAAGCGATGGGCCTCTCCCCCGCGTAAACGGTGAACATAATTCCCGACCAACTTTGTCGGGTATTGGATTTTTACCCGTAGCCTGAGCATCTGACCACCCCTAATAGGAGGACATCATGAGCGTACGTTTAGGCGACACCGCCCCAGACTTCACAGCAGAGACCACCCAAGGCACCATCAACTTTCACGAGTGGTTGGGCGATTCATGGGGCGTGCTCTTTAGCCATCCAAAAGACTTCACACCGGTCTGCACCACAGAGCTTGGCTACGTCGCGCGCATCAAGCCTGATTTCGACAAGCGCAATGTCAAGGTCATCGGCCTGTCGGTTGACCCTGTTGATTCGCATGTGAAATGGGAAGCAGACATCGCTGAAACTCAGGGAACACCTGTGAATTTCCCCATGATCGGCGACGGCGACAAGCATGTTTCCGACTTGTACGAGATGATCCACCCCAATGCAAGCGACACCATGACCGTGCGGTCAGTGTTCGTTATCGGGCCAGACAAGAAGATCAAGTTGTCACTCACCTACCCCGCATCAACTGGTCGTAACTTCGACGAGATCCTGCGCGTCATCGACTCGTTGCAGTTGACAGCAAAGTTCAAGGTGGCAACACCTGCGAACTGGATAAACGGCGAGGACGTCATCATCGGCGCCGCTGTTTCCGACGAAGAGGCCAAGCAGTTGTTCCCCCAAGGGTGGAAAACAGTGAAGCCATACCTTCGCGTTCTTGCACAACCTAAGTAATTAGGCGCAAACAGGTCGTCCCCGCGTTGTCTGCTCAGATGGCGCGGGGATGTTTGTCTCAGTAGATACGTGCATTTTGGCTGACATTCGGGCGAGACTGTACAGATGACTTCCCAGACTGCCACCGTGGCCGCCTCCACCATTTCCGCGACAAAGATGTACGGCTCAGGCGATAGCGCCGTGTACGCATTGCGCGAAGTTTCCGTCGAGTTTTACTCCGGCCAGTTCACCGCAATCATGGGACCGAGTGGCTCAGGTAAATCAACACTGATGCATTGCATCGCTGGCCTCGACGAACTCACCTCGGGCTCAGCAATCATCGACGACGTCGACTTGTCCACATTGAAAGACAAAGCCCTCACCGAATTGCGTCGTGAGAAGATTGGTTTTGTCTTCCAGTCGTTCAACTTGGTTCCAACACTCACAGCCGATGAGAACATCCGTCTTCCACTCATGCTCGGAAACGAAAAAGGCAACGAGGAATGGATTCAGAAAGTGATCAGCACCGTTCACTTGAACGATCGTCTGTCCCATCGCCCGAGCGAACTCTCCGGTGGTCAGCAACAACGTGTTGCTGTGGCACGCGCGCTTGCGTCGCAACCGCGCATCATCTTTGCTGATGAGCCAACAGGAAACCTCGACTCGACAACCGGAGCAGAGATTCTCACATTCATGCGCGACGCGGTGGACAATCTGGGCCAGACAATTGTGATGGTCACGCATGATCCGGTCGCGGCTTCGTATGCAGACCGCATCATCTTCCTTGTTGACGGACAAGTCGTGAATGAGATGCTCGAGCCGACCGCAGACCGCGTGCTTGACCTCATGAAGAACCTCGGGAACTAACTCGTGTTCAGAATTGCCATCAAGGGAATTTTGGGTCGCAAAGCGCGCCTCATTCTCACATCACTTGCAGTCATCCTTGGTACTGCTTTCCTGTCGGGAACATCTGTTTTCTCCGACACGCTCAACAGAACATTCGACAACCTTTTTTCCGACGTCTTCAAGAACGTTGATTCGTATGTGCGGTCGTCGCAGGTCATCGAGGCTGATTTTGGTCAAGAGGAACGCCAACGCATTCCAGCTGAATTGGTTGACTTGGTCACCAAGGTTCCCGGCGTTCGTGACGCCGTGCCCGATATCCAGGCATTTGCCCGCATCGTCGGCAAGGACGGAACACCACTTGGTTCCGATGGCAACGGACCGCCGACATTCGGCGGAATTGCGGTCGACAACGAGAGTTCGCTCTGGACCATCGATGAAGGAAAATTTCCAACGGGCCCGACTGAAGTGGCCCTCGACAAATCATCGGCAGAAGCCGGAAAGTACGTCATTGGTGACACTGTCAAAGTTGTTGCGCAATCCGGAAGTCGTGATTTCACTCTCGTCGGTGTTGCATCGTACGGAGACGTGCGATCACCAGGTGGTGCCACGTTTGCATTGTTCGACCCCACCACTGCTGCGGACTTTCTCGCCAAGCCAGGATTCATCGATGCAATTCTGATCACTGGTGATGGGTCGGTCTCCGATCAGCAACTGGCGACTGCAATTAATGCAGCACTGCCTGCCACGTACAAGACAGAGACTCTGACCGGCGAACAAATCACCGCAGAAACACAGGATCAAATTGGTTCCGCCCTTGATTTCTTTGGCATTCTTCTTTCCACCTTTAGCTACATCGCTCTTGGCGTCGGCTGCTTCGTGATCTACAACGTGTTTTCAATCAGCGCCGCCCAACGACAACGAGAAAATGCATTACTCCGCGCAATCGGAGCAAGTCGCAAGCAAGTCACTCGTGCCATGCTGATCGAATCACTTGCAGTTGGAGTTGTTGGGTCCTTCATCGGACTCATTGCAGGTGTCGGTTTGTCGAAGGGTCTCAGCGCAATGCTGCGCGCACTCAATATCGATCTTCCGAGTGGTGGACTCGTGCTCACTTCGAACACCGTTCAGCAAACACTGATTGTCGGTGTCTTGGTGACCGTTGCTTCCGCCTGGCTTCCTGCCCGTCGTGCGGGCAAGGTGTCGCCACTCGCTGCGATGCGCGCTACGGCACTCGAAGTTCGCGAGCCTGGTCGCAAGCGCCTCATTGGTGGCCTTGCCTCGATTGCTCTCGGCCTCGCTGTCATCGTGTCGGTTATCAGTGGCGCCGATAACAAATTGCTCGGCATCGGAATTTTGGGTGTCTTCATCGGAACGATTGTTCTTGGGCCACTCATTGCTCGCCCGGTTGCGCTGTTCCTTGGTCGCCCCGCGGCTCGTTTCCGTGGCATCACCGGTGTCATGGCGCGTCAGAACTCGGCGCGTAACCCGAAGCGCACCTCGCGCACCGCATCACCGGTTCTCATCGGTGTGGCGCTTGTGACTGCAGTGACAGCACTCGCAGCCTCTATCAAGGGCCAGATTGACGATGTCTTCACACAGCAGTTCAAAGGTGACTACGCGATCAGCACCAGCAACCGCGGATTCGGTGGGCTCAGCCCATCACTTGCTGATGACATCAACAAGTTGCCCGAGGTGGAACGTGCATCAGGCATCGGCCTTCTCACCGTCAAGATCAATGGCAAGGGTCAATACCTCACCACCATCACCCCCGAAACAGTCGACGGAGTTTTCGATATCGGCCTGATCAACACTACGTATTCGGCCCTCACCCCCGAGTCAATCTTTCTGTCTCAGGATTTTGCTGAAAAGAAGGCCATCGCTCTCGGTTCAAAGATTGACATCACACTGGCCGATGCGACATCACGATCCCTCACAGTAAAAGGCTTTTACAAGTTCAACGAACTTGCTGGAAACTACGTGATCAACCGAGCATTGTTTGCAGACAGCACTGTTGTCAGTTTCGATATCGGCGTCTACATCGTTGCCAAAGA
>JBEAXB010000266.1:0-4008 GCA_041160045.1 Actinomycetota bacterium | reverse complement strand
TTCAGGCGTCTGACGTATACGACTACAGTTCAAACGACCCTTGGGAGGCTCATCATGTCCAATCCACAGCAGGCAAAACCCGCATCTACCCATACGCAGGCAAAGAATGGCGCGGTCACCACCCCCATCGACGCCGGTGACTTCGAACGGGCCACCCGAGGCTTCATTGCCTCACACCCAACTGGCCGCATCAACGACGAAGCGGGTCGCATGGTGACCGATGTCAATCGGTACGACTTCATCCGCGCCGGTGGCCCATCCCCAGACACCGTGAACCCGAGCTTGTGGCGCCACGCCCAACTCAATGCCAATCACGGATTATTCGAGGTGGCCGATGGTGTGTGGCAGGTGCGCGGATACGACATCTCGAACATCACATTCATCACCGGAACAAATGGCTGGGTTGTCATCGACCCCCTCACCACCGAAGCAACAGCGCGGGCAAGTTACGAACTGATCAGTGCTCAACTCGGACACCGCCCCGTGACTGCCGTGATCTACACCCACTCGCATGCCGATCACTTTGGTGGAGTTCTCGGAGTCACTTCGCAAGAAGAAGTGGATGCAGGACGCTGTCGTGTGATTGCACCTGTTGGTTTCCTGCAGGAAACAGTTGGCGAGAATGTGATTGCCGGCCCTGCAATGAGTCGACGCGGCCTGTACCAATTCGGACCCATGTTGCCCGCTGGTCCGACTGGTCATGTTGACTGCGGACTCGGAAATGCAATTCCTCTTGGTGCCCCCGGGCTCATTGCTCCCACCGAAGACATCACGTTCACTGGTGAGGAACTTGTCGTTGATGGCGTACGCATCATTTTCCAATTGACGCCAGAGACCGAAGCGCCTGCCGAGATGAACTTCTTCTTCCCTGATCAGGGCTGGTTGTGTATGGCGGAAAACTGCTCGCACACGATGCACAACCTGGTGCCGATTCGCGGTGCCCTTGTGCGCAACTCGTTGAAGTGGACAAAGTACATCAACGAAGCAATCGAACTATTCGGCAAGGACACCAAGGTGTTGTTCACTTCGCACAACTGGCCGCGTTGGGGCAACGAAGATCTCATTGAATTTCTCACGGTGCAGCGCGACTTGTATCGCTGGATGCACGACCAGACAATGCGTCTCGCAAACAAGGGCTTTACCCCCACCGAGATTTCACAAGCTCTTACTTTGCCTGATGAGTTTCTGGCAAACGACCACACTCGTGGTTACTACGGAGACTTGGTACACAACTCAAAGGCTGTGTACCAGCGTTACCTCAGTTGGTACGACGGCAACCCTGCAAACCTCAACAAGTTGCAACCTTCGGATGCAGGAAAGAAATACGTTGAACTTGCTGGCGGTGCAGACGCGTTGCTTGAAAAAGCACGTACGGCATTCGATGCTGGCGAATACCGCTGGGTTGTCGAGTTAGTGAACCATCTTGTGTTTGCAGATCCGACCAATACAGAGGGTCGCCACTTGCAAGCCGATGCACTTGAGCAGCTTGGTTATCAAGCCGAATCATCGACGTTTCGCAATGCTTATCTCATGGGGGCACAAGAGCTACGCCTCGGTCCACCGAAAATTCCATCGAACCCAGTGCGGGGTCGTGGCCTTCTTCTTGCAATGACAATCGAGCAAGTGTTTGACTCGCTTGCTGTTCGCATGAAGTCTGAAGAACTTGACGGAGTCTCAATTGCGGTGAACTGGGACTTCACCGATGTCGGCGAGAAATGGATTCTTGGAATCTCCAATCGCACCTTGTTTTACACACCAGGGCGCCACGATGACGACGCGGCAGCCACAGTTACATTGAAGCGAACCACGTTTCTCGATGTGGTGACACAGGCAACCACATTCGTCGACCAGATTGGTGCTGGCAACATTGTGATTGATGGCGATGCACCTGCACTGCTCAGCATCTTTGGCCATCTCGACATGTTCACCGGTGCGTTTCCGCTCGTTGAACCCAAATAGGCTGATTCCATGACCTTGTCAACAGATATCGCACGGATTACCACCCCAACTGGTGGATGGAAGGGTGACATGCCAGCGGCATTCTTAACTGAGTGCACCGACGCAATCATTGACTCAGCACCCGACTTGCGCGGAACATGGACCCCCATCGAGGTCACAATCAACGGTGAGCCGGCTCCGCCTGAAGTTCCGCTTTGGCGCCACGTTGAACGGATCGAACAAGCCGGACAACGCGTCACCTTGACATCTGACGGCATCATCCATGACTTCCCCGTTGTCGATGGCACTTTTGAAAATGGTTGTCACGATGTTGCAGCCGCCGACTTTGCGACACCAATTGTTGTTGCCGACTTTGCGACACCAATTGTTGTTGCAGCTTCTTATGAAGACGGAGTACTCGTGCTTCGCCCCCAAGGAATGGACGGCGTCGAAGTTCGCCGGTGGCGCGACGGCGAACATCTCATGTGGTCATACCATTCAGCTTTCGTCATGAAAATGGAATGTAAGGCCTCATCTCCTACCTGATCGGGGAACAACAAGATGGCACATCGCATTACCGCCCCTGCAATGCAGCGAGCACAGCGGTTGTTGGAACAACGCATCACTCCATCCATCACTTTTGGAGCAATGTCGATGTCGGTGAACAGCACCGAAGAATTCTTCGCAGCACCTGATTACGACACTGCAACGACATCACCAACGACTCCATTTGCGATTGGAACAAAATGGGGTCAGGCATGGCATACGCGCTGGTTTCACTTGTCAGCACAGGTGCCTGCACACTTAGCCAATACCCCTATCGCTATCTACATCGACCTTGGTTTCGTTGGTCGTGGTGACGGTTTTCAAGTGGAAGCAACTGCATGGCGCGACGGCAAGATTGTGCACGCAATCCAGCCCGACCGACGCTTGCTCCACCTCGAATCATGTGCTGAGGGCACAGCAATTGAATTCTGGATTGAGGCAGCAGCCACGCCCATCATCGCGGGACACGAATACGGGTATGGGCCAACGTCGTTCGGGGATCCGGCAACAGCACCAACAACCCCTATTTACACATTGCGTGCGGCGCAATTGGTTGGTTATAACACCGACATCAACATGTTGGCTGTTTCGCTTCATGCACTCATCGATCTTGCAATCGACCTGCCCGACCGAACTCCGCAACGCGCCCGAATATTCGCCGCGTTCGAAAAGTGTGATGCGGTGCTCGACCCCACAAATGTTGCAGGCACTGCTATTCGGGCACAACACGAACTTGATCGTGTTCTTTCAGTCGGTAATGGTCCTGCCGCGCACCACATCACGGCAACTGGTCATGCCCACCTCGATACTGCGTGGTTGTGGCCAATTCGCGAAACGCGGCGCAAGGCCGTTCGCACATTTGCAAACGCTGTGCATCTGCTCACCATCAACCCCGATGCTGTGTATTGCCACAGCCAAGCACAGCACTATGCATGGGTGGCACAGGACGCCCCCGACATCTTTGCGCGCGTGGTCGAACTTGTACGCGAGGGCCGTTGGGAAGTCGTTGGCGGCATGTGGGTGGAAACCGACCTCAACCTCCCATCGGGCGAGAGCTTGCTTCGTCAAATGGTGCAGGGACAACGAGCGTTTTATGAATGGTTTGGCATCACATGCAATGGCGCATTCCTGCCTGACGATTTTGGTTACCCAGGCTCATTGCCACAAATCGTTGCTCATGGCGGTGCCGAATGGTTCTTCACCCAAAAACTCAGCTGGAATGAGACAAACAAGTTTCCGCACCACACCTTTTGGTGGGAAGGCATCGATGGCACGCAGGTGTTCACCCACTTCAGTCCTGTCGACACATACAACGCATTGCTCACCCCGTCACAACTGCGTTTCGCCGAACGCAATTATCAGGACCACATCGGTTCTTCGCATTCATTGGTTCTGTACGGACATGGCGACGGTGGTGGCGGACCAACACAAACAATGATTGATCGTGGTCGGTTGGCAGCTGATCTCGAAAATGTCCCACGTGTCTCATTTGGCACCGTTGCTGGTTTTTTTGCAACTGCACAA
>JBEAXB010000057.1:0-8566 GCA_041160045.1 Actinomycetota bacterium | reverse complement strand
CGCCGAGGAAAGCAACAAAATCGTTCCCCAACACGATACGGAGGTTCACGCCAGAGATGACATCTGCCGATTCCTGGAATTCAAGGGGTCCGAGCAGATCGACGAAGGTTTCCCCCTCGGATTTGGCCAGCGGATCATTGAAATAGACCGTTGTGCGCTCGGTGGGCAGATCGGCGATTTGGCGAACAAGAACCACATTGGCCCCAAGAAATGCAAGCCGGGTGACGGCTTCGCGGGCAAACGAGGTGCTGTTGAACGGCACATCGACCATGACGGCGATGTTGTTCGAAGTGAGATTCAAGGCTCCGGGGGCAACGCTTGCCATCACCATGAGCACTTCGCCACCGTCAAGTGAATACAAATCGAGATTGTTCGGGTTGCGTTGCGCATCGGTGAGCAACGTTGAACCGAATTGCCACACATCGACCTCGCCACTGAACAGTGCTGTGAAGAATTGCTGCGATGTCGTCAACTGAGCGAGCAGTGATGAGGAATCTGCATCTTGTGCGACAGATGATGTTGTGTCATTAGTTGCAGCAACGGAGACTCCGCCGCGCGCCACCGCATTCCACAATGCCTTGACTTGCGGCAACCGAGTGGACTCAGCAATGTTGGCCTGAGAAGCAGCGAGACCGGCTGCGATTTCGACGGGCGAAACTGTTGTGGCACCGGATTTCAGAACCGTGGTGGCGACACCTTCGGCATCGGTGTCGATAACGGGCTGAGGCAATGTCACTGGCTGCATGCCGATTGCATTGATCAGTACAGCAAGCTCGCTCGACGTCACGTCCTCGACAACATTGACGGTGATATTGAGCAGGCTCTCCACTTCAAAACGCAATGCATCGACAGAGCCCTGCGCATACGCATCGCCAAGCCGCATTGCAACTTCACCTGCCGCAGCATCGGTGGCAGAACCAACGGGAATCGAAACAATCGTTCCGCCCTTTCCTTCGGGAGTCACCGAAAGAAGTGCAAGTGATGCAAGTTCGTTGCGCGAATTTGTGACAGCAAGAAGTTCGACGAACGTAGAAGGAATCTCGGCAGTTGCATCTGCTTCCACGTTGTTGCCACCCGAGTCATTGAGCAGAGAATTAGCACCAAGAACAAGGCCACCAGGCAATGCCACGACTGACAATGCACTTGTGACGATTGCTGCAATCATGCGTCGACGACGACGCGCCGGAATCGCACTCATTGTGCTGCACCATATAAATGGTGTTCGGCGATGATCTTGGCAACACCGTCTGATGTACCGAACGAAATTGGCTGACCCTGTGAGACTGCCGCGCGGATGACGGTGCTCGAGACATCGACGGGTGTCATTTTCACATGCATCACGCGTGCCCCGTCTGGCCGTACGTCGGCAGTTGGTTCAGAGGCACGATTCACAATGACGAGCGTAGAGAGCCGCAGCAGGTCATCGGGGCGATGCCATGTCGGAATCCGTACTGCGGTGTCTTGACCAACGATCAAGAACAACTGGACGGAGGGGTCGGCGGTCACCATTTCCGAGAGTGTGTCGACCGTGAAAGTCTGACCACCACGAACAATTTCCTGGTCAGAGACCGACAGTCCCTCGGAACCGTCGACGAGAGCGCGCACGATTTTTGCCACGGATCGTTGGCCACCATCAACACCACTTCATCAAGCCCCAGTTGGGTTCGCACGAATTGGGCGGCTGCCAGATGCCCGAAATGAGGTGGATCAAAGGTTCCTCCAAGGATCCCCACACGTCGAGTTGCAGCACTGTTCACGTGGCGAGCCTAGGAGTTGAACGTCGTCTCGTCAGCGCAGTACAAAAATAAATTGAATTACCCCTAGCCAGAGTCAAATATGACTGGTAATGTCTCCAATCCCCCGACTAGGAGCCCCTCCTCGTTGAACTCTCATGTGGCCGATGACACCGGACATATGGGAACAAGCCCTACGAATTAACGGTTGAACACTGCATCATGAATGACTCAATTGGTCTCTATCTCAATGACATCGGCAAAGTTGCTTTGCTGACCGCCGAAGACGAACGCGAGCTGACCGCCGAAGACGAACGCGAACTATCAAAAGCAATCGAAGCCGGCCGTGACGCCGCAGCCAAGCTTGAAGCCGGCGAGCGCGGAGCCGCCCTTCGTCGTGATTTGCGCAATGCAGCCACCGCCAAGGACCGTTTCATCCGCTCAAACCTTCGCCTCGTGGTCTCGATTGCCCGCCGCTACCCATTGCCACAGGGCATGGACCTCCTCGACCTCATCCAAGAGGGAAACCTTGGCCTCGAGCATGCTGTCGACAAGTTCGACTGGCGCCGTGGGTTCAAGTTCTCCACCTATGCCACTTTCTGGATCCGTCAGGCCATCGGCCGTGCCCTCGACCAGAAGGCCAGCCTCATCCGTATCCCAGGTGACCGCTCAGCAAGCCTTCGTGCCGCTCTTCGTCAGGCCTCTGGCGATGGCGAGACCCTCGATGCCGGCAATGCCGAACTGCACCGCCTCACCACTCCTGTATCTCTCGACAAGACCGTTGGCGACGATGGCGACGCAACCCTTGGCGACCTCATGGACAACGGCCAGGGCACACCTGAAGACGCTGTCATGGCAATGGTCGATACCGAATTGCTCGATGAGCTTCTCGGAACCCTCGATGACCGCGCTCGTTATGCCGTGGAAGCCCGTTTCGGCCTTCTCGACGGTGAGCGCAAGAGCTTCCGCGAAGTCGGCGAAGACCTCGGTGTGACAGCAGAAGCTGCTCGCCGCCTTGTTAGCCGTGCCGTTGAAGGCCTTCGCGATGATGCCGAGCGCATCCTCGCAGTCTGATTCCACTTCTCTTTTAATTCCATTGCATTGACCCTTGGTCAAGCGCAAGGCTAGGAACATATGGCTCGCAGCTGGTCCCCGAACTCATGGCAGTCTTTCCCTGCCCAACAGCAACCTGATTGGCCGAACTCGGCCGCGGTTGATACTGCGCTTGCGCAACTGTCGAGCTATCCCCCACTCGTCTTTGCTGGCGAAGCACGTTCACTGCAAGCATCGCTCGCCCAGGTCGCAGCTGGCAATGCGTTTCTATTGCAGGCCGGCGATTGTGCCGAAAGTTTTGAAGAGTTCAGCGCGGTCAACATTCGCGAGAAGTTGCGCGTCATCTTGCAGATGGCCGTTGTGCTCACGTACTCAATGGGTGTTCCCGTTGTCAAGATTGGCCGCATGGCTGGCCAATTCGCCAAGCCACGATCCTCGCCCACCGAAACAATCGATGGAATTGAACTGCCATCGTTTCGCGGACACATCGTCAATGATGTGCACCCGACGAGCGAAGCGCGCATCCCCGACCCGCAGCGATTGGTGCAGGCGTACCATCAGTCGGCAAGCACACTCAACTTGCTGCGCGCGTTCACCAAGGGTGGCTTTGCTGATCTGAATCGTGTCAACGCATGGACACAAGAGTTTGTTGCTTCAAGTCCCGAAGGTCAGCGCTACGTTGAACTATCAGCAGAGATTGAACGCGCACTCGACTTCATGCGTGCATGCGGAATCGACACCGAGAACTACGCAACACTTCGCGAAGTTGACGTATATACGAGCCACGAGGCTCTCATCCTTGGATACGAAGAAGCACTGACCCGTCAGGATTCTTTGACCGGCCAGTGGTACGACTGCTCCGCACACATGCTCTGGATTGGCGAGCGCACCCGTCAACTCGATGGCGCACATGTTGAGTTCCTGCGCGGTGTCGGCAACCCGATTGGTTGCAAGGTCGGGCCAACCACCACTCCTGAATTCGTTCTCGAATTGTGTGAAGCATTGAACCCCGCTCAAGTTCCCGGCCGGTTGACACTCATCAGCCGCATGGGTGCAGACAAAGTGGAAGATTCCTTGCGTCCCCTTCTGCGCGCTGTTCGCGATGCTGGCCATCCCGTTGTGTGGGCCTGCGACCCAATGCACGGCAATACCTTCACGGCGCCAAACGGTCGCAAGACACGCCACTTCGAATCAATCGTTGATGAGATTGCCGGCTTCGTGCGCGCCCACAAGGCAGAAGGCACATGGCCAGGTGGAATTCACATCGAACTCACTGGTGATGATGTCACTGAATGCACTGGCGGCACCGACGATCTCACTCACGACGATCTCGATTCTCGTTACGAGACAATTTGCGATCCTCGACTGAACGGTCGCCAGTCTCTCGACTTGGCATTCCGTGTTGCCGAGTTGATTCGCGCAAGTGCCTGACATGACCGCACTCCAAGCAGCATGGGATATTGCTGATTCGTGGCCGACCGAATCATCGATTGCAGTTGTGCACGCTGGCGGTATCGAAACACACGGAGACACCTCACGTCGCCAACGCCTTGCATCAGTCAGCAAATTGATGAGTGCATGGGCAGTGCTGATTGCCGTCGAAGAAGGCAGCATCAGTCTCGATGATGCCGTTGGCCAAACTGGTTGCACCGTTCGACATCTACTCGCCCATGCCGGCGGGTACAGCTTTGAGGGGGCACAACCCATCGGACGCCCCGGCGTCAAGCGCATCTACTCGAACACGGGTTTCGACATGTTGGCGGCACACGTCGAACACTCGACCGGAATTGCATTTGTCGAATACATCGACGATGCCGTCTTTGCTCCACTTGGCATGCACTTCACCGCACTCGAAGGGTCCTGTGCCAAGGATGTGTTTTCAACAATCGATGATCTGGTGTTGTTCGTTCAAGAACTTCGCTCACCGACATTGATCGCCCGCGACACGTACCTCGAAGCAATCACACCAGTGTTTCCGGAACTTTCCGGTGTTGTGCCCGGATTCGGATCATCTGATCCGTGCCCGTGGGGGCTTGGCATCGAGATTCGTGGACACAAGAGCCCGCACTGGACCGGCACACGCAACTCGGCTTCCACGTTTGGTCACTTCGGTGGCATCGGTACGTTTTTGTGGGTTGACCCTGTCGCAAACATCGCATGCGTGATGATTGCGGAACACGAATTCGATCTGTGGGGCGCGGCTCTGTGGCCAGTTTTTAGCGACACAGTTTTGTCCAGCCTCGGCCGCTGAACATGGCTTCGTCATTTCACAGCGGAGACCGTATTCGCGTATCCACTGTCGATGATGATGGCATACCCATCATTCGCTACGGCACGGTCGGTGCCGAACTTCCATCTGATGGTCCTGTCGTTGTTCTTTTCGATGATCTGCTCGGTGGAGACATCGTCGATCAATCCGAAATTGTGTTGGTCTCTCTCGACTCGGTTGAATTGCGACTGCACGGACTAGACCTGCTCGCCGATGTTTCCATGCGCTCAGGATTAGCCGCGATGTGGCGAGCCGAAGCAGATGTCGCGGGCCTCACGGTTGCTGCTCTGCACGCAATGGGTGATGATGCTGCCGGCATTCACAATGGCGACGACTGGCTGCTTGCCGAGTTCAATAATTTCGGAGACACCTGGCTTGTGCGAGCCACGATTCCAACAGACGGGACGACTACGGTGGTCATCCGTGCCGATCGTTCGAATCGGTGGGACGGATTTATCCACTAATGACCAACACATCCCCTGCCCGCGGCATTGCACGCTTCACGATGGGCATCGGACCACTGCTGATCTGCGCCTTTGGCACAACTGTTTCGAACAGCATGATTTTTGCTGCACTGTCCGACCTGCAAGATAAATATGGTTTCAGCGCGGCTGGTCTTGGCTTCATCTCCGCTGCCGGTTTCGGAACATCGTTCGTCGTGCAGTTGCTCATTGCGCCCTACGCAGATCGTGGTGCGCCAAAGCGATTGGTACTAGGCGGACTCATCCTTGCAGCGTTCGGATCTGTGTTGTTCGCCTTTGGAAACTCCTTGTGGCTCTTTGTGATTGCTCGGGCATTCGCCGGTGCATCACTTGGTACCAGCAGTCCCGCCATCAAGGCGATTGCGGCAAACATGGACAAGGAACGTGCCGCCGAACGCCTTGGCCGATTGCGCGGCATCGAATTGGCTGGCTTCACTGGCGGACCATTGATTGGTGCACTGCTCATTGGTCCATTCGGACTGCGTGGTGCGTTTCTTATTTTCGCCGGCGTCGCAGTCGTCAGTTTTCTCATTGTTTTTCCAAAGGACCTGCCTCGTCTGCCCTCGACGTCAGATTCACGCAAGCCCAGCCTCGAATTGCTGCGCTACCGGCCAGTCCGGGCGTCAGCGCTCGCATCACTTACCTTGTTCATTCCGGTCGGCATCTATGACTCATTGTGGGATCGTTATGTCACCGATGTCGGCGGTAACAACTTCATGGTCGGTATGACGTTTCTGCTGTACACAATTCCGTTCATCCTGTTTGGCGCAGCCGGTGGTCGCATCGCCGACAAACACGGGGCATCCCGCATGACGATTATCGGTATCGGTCTCACAATTCCACTCGTCGCCGTGTACGGATGGTTGCCAAGTGCATGGTTGCTCGTTGGGTTTGCGATTGTTGAAGGAACCATCGGCGCACTCTCCATTCCCGCAACGCAATCGTTGATGGCTTCTGTTGCACCAACAGGTCGCGCAAGCGCCGCTCAAGGGTTGAGTGGCAGCGGAGACCTACTCGCCGGAACAATCATGTCATTCATTGCGCCAGCCCTGTACGGCTCGTATGGCCCCGAAGCAACGTTCGGTTTCGCTGCCGTCTTGATGGCAATATGCGGAACGGCGGTGGCCCTCATGTTGAGACCCACCGCCGAAACGCGTTCTGTGTAGCGAACTACACAATTCAATTGTTGAGGTTGATTAGCTCAAGCGCTCAATGATCATTGCCATACCCTGGCCACCACCGACGCACATGGATTCCATGCCGTAGGTCTTGTCTTCCCACTGAAGACCATTGATGAGGGTTGTCATGATGCGAGCACCGGTCATACCGAAAGGATGACCAAGAGCAATGCCACCACCGTGGATGTTCAACTTGTCCATCGAGATACCGAGGTGCTTGGCCGAAGGAAGAACCTGTGCGGCAAATGCTTCGTTGATTTCAACAAGGTCGATTTGATCGATGGTCATACCTGCGCGGCGAAGAGCCTGGCGACATGCTTCGATTGGGCCAAGGCCCATGATCTCTGGGTTGAGCCCAGAAACACCTGATGACACGATGCGAGCAAGTGGGGTGAGACCCAACTGCTTGGCCTTGGTGTCGCTCATCACAAGAACAGCGGCTGCGCCGTCGTTCAATGGGCATGCGTTACCTGCAGTGATGGTGCCGTCTGGGCGGAACACTGGCTTCAACTGTGATGTTGCTTCGTAGGTGGTGCCGGCGCGTGGGCCGTCATCCTTCGACACGATGGTGCCGTCTGGAAGAACAAGCGGAGTGATTTCGCGCTCGAAGAAACCATTTTCCTGATGCGCAACTGCAAGGTTGTGCGAGCGAACACCGAAGTGGTCCATCTCTTCGCGTGTCACGCCTTCAACCTGAACAACGTTTTCTGCTGTCTGGCCCATTGCGATGTATGCGTCGGGAAGTCCTTCTGGTGCTGACCATGTTGCAGCTCCACCTTCGGCACGTGCACGCGTGCGTGCTCCGGCTTCTTTGAAGATTGGGTTTGGTGCAGAGTCGCTTGCGCCTGATCCGTAACGGCTCACTGCTTCAACACCGGCAGCGATGAAACAATCGCCCTCTCCGGCGCGAATGGCGTGTGCTGCCATGCGAATTGTCTGCAATGACGATGAGCAGTAACGGTTGACGGTGACGCCAGGAACGTCATCGAGGCCGGCAAGGATTGCGACCATACGACCGATGTTGAATCCGCCTTCGCCTGCAGGCTGACCGATTCCCATCATGAGGTCTTCGACATCGGAGCCCTTGACTTGTGGAACCTTGGCCATCAATGCACGGACAATCTGGGCTGCCATGTCGTCAGGACGAAGATCCTTGAGCGAACCCTTGTTTGCGCGACCAATTGGGCTGCGGGCTGTGGCGACAATAACTTGGGCTGCGGGCTGTGGCGACAATAACTGCTTCAGGCATGGTTACTCCTTGTACGTGGTCGCTACTTGCGAACCGACTCAATGAGAATAGTCAAGGTTGAGCAGAAATCAGTCCTCGAACGAGTCGCCTCGGGCCTCGGCGGCTGCGAGAACACGCCCCATTTCCTCCAATTGCAGGGGGTCGGAAAGCCCCAGAAGCCGACAGTAAAAGCGAATCCCCTTTGGCGTGCCCTTCACCCGGACAGGGACTCGATCACCCAGATCAGTGCCATATTCCTTTGGAATATCAACGCTCCACACGCCCATATCGTGCAAATCAGCCTCGGTGGCGGCCAATTCCCCGCCATTCATCATGTACAAATCAGCATCCACAAAGAAGGTGTACTCAGTCACAAACCCACCGTACTCTCCGCCTACTATTCACCTATGAATTTGCCTTCAGTTTCACTCGCCGACATTGACCTCTCCGATCTGGAGTTCTGGACCAAGCCACGGGATTGGCGCGAAGGTGCCTTCAAGACCCTGCGTGATGAGTCGCCATTCCAGTCCTTTGAAGAGCGCGTGCTTGAGGATTCACCGTTTCCTCCAGGTCGCGGTTACCGCGCACTCACCCGTCATGACGACATCTGGCATGTCAGTCGC
>JBEAXB010000056.1:1702-8003 GCA_041160045.1 Actinomycetota bacterium | reverse complement strand
CTGACGGGCTCGGTTCATGATTCGGGAAAGATTCTTGATTAGTTCTTCGGCATTGTCGGTGGCTGCCTTCATGGCGCGCTGACGGAATGCGTGTTCGGACGCTGCAGCGTTGAGAAGTGCGGCATAGACGCGAGCTTCCACGTAGCGCGGCAACAATGTTTCGAGAATTGCTTCTGGTGTCGGCTCGAACTCGTAGTCGGCCCCGGTTGCGTTCTTTGCATCGCCACCTTCGGCTACTTGTGCATCAAGCGGCACGAGTGGGCGCTGCACAACTTCTTGGTTACCAGAGGTAACGAAGCGTGTGTAAACAAGCTCGACACGATCTCGACATACAAGCCGGTGACATACTCACCGATTTCTTTGGCGATGGAATACGTCGGGCTGTCGGTGAAACCAGTGAAATTGTTTGCCACGTTGTATCCGCGGAAACGGAAGTAGCTCTCGGCTTTGCGGCCAATGGCAACGATTGTGTGACCACGACCCTGCAATGCATCCTGCTTGATTTCGCCTTCGGTGGCACGCATGACACCGGAGTTGTAACCGCCGCACAAACCACGATCTGCGGTGAGCACGACGTAGCAGACGTTTTTCACGACTTCGCGGCCTGCAAGCAACGGCATTGCCTTGCCCGAGCCTGCAGCAGAAAGATCGCGAACAACTTCAGTGATCATGTCGCTGTAGGGAACGGCTGCGACGACGCGTTGCTGCGCCTTCACGATGCGTGATGCAGCAATGAGCTCCATCGCGCGCGTGATTTTCTTTGTCGCCTGCACGGACTTGATGCGTCCGCGCAGAATTCGTTCTTGTCCGCCAGCCACTTAGATCACTCCGTCGCGAGGGTCTTGTTGCTCTCTGCTTCACCGAGTGCCGAAGCATCGGTTGCAGTGGGGTCGAGTGCTGAGCCCTTCGGAACAGTTACGGCGAACTGAGCCTTGAAGGTTGAAACGATGTCGCCCAAGTCGGAAGGAACGTCGGCCTTTGCGTTGGTACGCAATTCGGCCAACATTGCACCATGACGTGCCTTGACGTATTCGATGAGTTCGATTTCAAAGCGGCGGACATCGACGACAGGAATGCTGTCGAGATAACCCTTTGTGCCGGCGAAAATTGAAACAACCTGCTCTTCAACTGGCATTGGAGAGTTGAGGCCCTGCTTCAACAATTCCACCAGGCGGTAACCGCGCTCGAGCTGTGCCTTTGACACTGCGTCGAGTTCGGAACCAAATGTTGCGAATGCTTCGAGCTCACGGAACTGAGCAAGGTCGAGCTTCAGTGTTCCCGAAACGCCCTTCATTGCTTTTGTCTGTGCTGCACCACCAACGCGTGACACGGAAACACCCACGTCGACGGCTGGACGGATACCCGACTTGAACAAGTTGTCTTGCAGGTACACCTGACCATCGGTGATCGAAATCACGTTGGTGGGGATGTATGCAGAAACGTCACCGGCTTTGGTTTCGATCACTGGCAAAGCAGTGAGTGAACCTGCACCGTTTGCATCGCTGAGCTTTGCGGCACGTTCGAGAAGACGGCTGTGGAGATAGAACACGTCGCCTGGGTAGGCCTCGCGACCTGGTGGCCGGCGAAGCAACAACGACATCTGACGATAGGCCTCGGCCTGCTTCGACAAGTCGTCGTACACGATGAGCGCATGCTCACCATTTTCCATCCAGTGCTGGCCAATGGCGCAACCCGAATATGGAGCGAGGTATTTGAAGGGCGCAGGCTCGGAAGCAGGCGCAGCAACAATCACGGTGTACTCAAGTGCGCCGTACTGGCGAAGTGTCTCCACTGTTGAAGCAATGGTGGAACCCTTCTGACCAATGGCGACGTAGATGCACTTCACACCAAGACCACGCTGGTTGATGATGGTGTCGATGGCAACAGTTGTCTTGCCGGTCTTGCGGTCACCAATGATGAGTTCGCGCTGACCGCGACCAATCGGTGTCATCGCGTCGATCGACTTGATACCTGTCTGCAGTGGCTCGTGCACTGGCTTGCGACCCATGATTCCGGGAGCCTGTACTTCAACACGACGGTCGATGGCGCCAACAATGTCGCCCTTTCCGTCGATTGGTGTACCGAGTGCGTTGATAACGCGACCAAGCATTGCGTCGCCAACTGGAACCGAAAGGATTCGACCCGTTGCCTTGACTGCTTGTCCTTCTTCGATCTCGAACCCGTCGCCGAGCACTACCGCACCGATTTGATCCTCATCGAGGTTCAGTGCGAGACCCAAGGTTCCGTCTTCGAATTCGAGCAATTCGTTTACAGCGCAGTCGGGCAAGCCCTTGATACGTGCAATACCGTCACCAACTTCGGCAACGCGACCTACGGTGCGTGCCTCGAGTGATTGTGTGTAGCCCTCTAGGCCACTGGTGATCGCGGATGCGATGTCACCGGCAGAGAATGTGATGTCAGCCATGTCTTCCTTGTCTTTCGCGAATGTTCTTTACAACCGGCTCTTCAGCTGGTCGAGGCGGTTACGAACGGAGCCATCGATGACCTGATCGCCAACGATGGCAACAAGGCCACCGACAACTGACGGATCAACAATGACTGTGAGATTGACTGGCGAACCAGTTGCTTTTGCAAGAGCGTCGGCAAGACGCTTTTGCTGGTCGTCGGAAAGCGCAACTGCACTGCGAACCTGGGCGACTTCGCGACCATGTGCGTGTGCGGCGTTGGCACTGACCTTTTCGGCGATAGCGCGAAGATCGCGGCCATGACCTGCACCAATGACGAGTGCAACGCACTGTGCTGTGATGCGGTGTGCCTTGCCTTCAACGAGTTTTTCCACGATGTTCTGACGAACACTGATGGGAATCAGTTCGTCGCTCAACTTGTTACGGAGATCGTCACTGTTGTCGATTGCGCGCACAACAGATGCGAATTCGGAAACAACCTGCGGAAGAACTCCGTCGGCGTCGGCGATTGCGGTGATGGATGCGACGTATGTGTCGATGGATGACTGGCTCATCGTGCTGCTCCCACATTGCTGATGAAGTTCTCGATGAGATCTTGACGAACCGTGTCGGTGACTGTGTTTGCAATCACGCGTTCGATGGCGACTGAGGACAAGCGCGAAATCTCGGCACGAAGTTCATCGCCAACGCGACCAGATGCAGTGGCAATGTCGGACATTGCTTTTGCTTCGGTCTCGGCCATTTCCGCCTTCACGCGTGCGCGACCATCGGCAATGACGGTCGATGCCTGTGCGTCGGCCTCGGCAAGAATGCGAGCACGCTCTGCATTGATGTCACCGAGTGCGGTACGAATACGGCCGGCTTCAACTTCTGCATTTGCGAGCGATCCGCGAGCATTGTCCATATCGGACTGAATGCGAGCGGTGCGATCGGCAAGTGCTTTCTTTGCCATCGGAAGAGCGAACTTCACGAGGGCGCCGATGACGAGAACGGAAGAAATTCCGCCGTAAATGATTTCGGCAGTCTCTGGCAACAACCAATGGTGGGTTTCGTATGTCGGAGCTCCACCTTCGGCGGCTATCAACACTGAAAGAATTGAGTTCATCGCGACCCTGCGCTTTCCATGGCTGATGCAACGGCGGCCTGAACGACTGATGCGTCAGGTGTGCGACCAGAAGCAAGTTCGGCTGCTTTCGTTGCTACCTGAGCAACTGCGGCGGCGACTTGACCCTGTGCTGCTGCACGAGCGGCTGCTGTTTTTTCTTCGGCATCGGCACGAGCAACTGCGATTCGAGCATTGACCTCGGTCAAAGCTGCGGTGCGCTCGGCATCGACTGTTTGACGTGCGGCATCAATGCGCGTGGCGGCTTCTGCTCGGACTGCAACCAAAGCTTTTTCATATTCGGCAACATCGCTTTGCGCGGCTGCTTTGACGCTGCCCGCTCCGTCGATGTCGTTACGAATGTCGGCGTACCGGGCATCCATTCCCTTTTTCAGCTTTGGAAACAAGAAGTACCGCAAGATGACAAACAAGACCACGAATGATCCGGCTGCCCATGCAAGTTCCTTTGGTTCGGCTGCAATTGGGTTCGGTGCTGTTTTTACTTCAGTGGTCGCTTCAACCTCGCTGCTCGTTGCAGCAAGTTCGACAGCGACAGGTTCGACAGTTGTCTCAGTGGAATCACTGGACACCAGTCGAACACTGACAACTTGCCCGTTCGATTGTGTGACTATGACAGTCGGCATCTCAACTCCTGGACTCTGCATACGCAGAGATCGATTGTGGATTCGGCTCTAGAACGCTTTAAGCGAACTTGAGAAGAATGAACACCACGAAGCCGATAAGCGCAAGCGCTTCGGTGAACGCGATGCCAAGGAACATGGTGGTACGCACCATGCCGGCGGCCTCTGGCTGGCGAGCCATTGCCTCGACGGACTTGCCGACGATGTTGCCAATTCCGAGTGCTGGTCCGATGGCTGCGACACCATACGCAAGACCTGCACCAAGCGCGGTAAGACCCGCGCCGGTGGAGTTTGGATCCTTGACGATTGGCTCTGCAGCTGCAACGAGCTGTGTAATTGCTTCCATTGTTTTCTCCTATGTGAGTAGTTGGTTGGGAGACCTGTTGTGGCCCTAGTGCTCCGGATGTGCTGCGCTACCGATGTACACCGCGGCAAGCATGGCAAAAATGTATGCCTGCAGGAACGCGACGAGTACCTCGAACGAAGTTAGGAACACGAGCATAAAGAACGGCAAGATGCCGACGGGAATCAAGATCTTGTCTTTGGCCTGGAACAGCGCTTCGGAAAGAAGCGCGAAGGTGACAAGAAGAATGTGTCCGGCGAGCATGTTGGCGAACAAACGCACTGCAAGCGAAAACGGACGAACGAGAAGTGTCGAGATGAGCTCGATTGGGGTCACGAGGATGTACAGCGCCTTTGGCACTCCCGGAGGAAACAACACACTCTTGAAATAGCCGATGAGACCTTGGTGTTTAATTCCGGTTGCGTTGAACACGACCCAGACAAGCAAGGACAAGAAAAGTGGCACTGCCATTCGGGCAGTTGCGGGCATCTGCAAGAACGGCAAAATACCGGGCACGTTGCATAAGTAAATGAACATGAACATCGTCAGAAGGAACGGGGTCCAAGGAAGTCCTTCCTTGCCCATCGTTTGCATGACAACACCATTCTCGATGAATTCGACAATGACTTCAGCAAAGTTGCGAATGCCCTTCGGCGCTTCTTTGTGGCTCTGACGAAGAGCAAGCAAGAAGATTGTTGCGCTGATGACAGTTGCAAGAACAGCAATCAATGCAATCTTGTTGAATCCGGGGAAGACGTCTTTCCAACGGAGAATTGAGTTGATTTCGGGGAACTCGAGAGCGATCACTTGTGGTCCTTAGTGTTTCTCAGCGGCGGTGGACGAGGAAGAGTCTTGCGCATTGGGACGCAATCCAGGAAATGCAAGCGATGCCGCGACGTATTTCATTTCCCAGAACAGTAAACCCAAGTGGGTCACGATGATGGTGATGCCAAGGACTGGGAGGTGTACCCAGGACTGGTCTTTCACAAGCAGAACAGCGATCGTAATGAGGGCCAATCGGAGGATGTATCCGAACAGGATTGCCCCCATCATGAGGCCCAATGAGATAGGCGCCGTAATGGCTATAAGCCCTGCTGCCATTGAGAAATTGAGCAAAACGAGCACCAGCGCAGCCCCCGCTGAAGCAGCTCCGCCAGCGCCAGCAGCCACGGTGCCAGCGATGAGAACTGCCGGGGTTATCCACAGGCCGCGCTTGACCAAATCACGCGAGATTGAGACCTCAGGTGCGTCGCCAGCAAGCGCGGAAGCCAAAGGAGATGTGCCCGAATTCACTTGCCGTGCCCCCGGGAACTATCGGCTCTTTTGGCCTCTTGGCGGGTCATCTCCAGGTTGTACGAGTAATACATCCGCACAAAGAAGCCGACGACACCAAAGACAGTGCACCCAATCATGAAGACAGGAACGGTGTTCAGCCATGAATCAAGCCCGAATCCAATGAGGAAAAAGACCAAAACTCCGCCCGCCAACTCAGCGCCCTGGGACACCGACTGATCGACCTGCCGTATGGGTTTCGGCTTGGGGAGAAATTTCAACGGATGCCTTTACGCGAAGGGTCGAGATGACCTTGTGAAACGAAGAACAATCTAGGTGAACTCCCCCGCGGGGTCAAACCACCAAGGATTAATCAGTGCAAATGCCCTAGGCAAAGGCAACGAGCCCAGAGATCCACTGCGCTGGTGTTCCGCTTTGGCTCCAGGTAGGCGACGGTGGCGTGGTTCCGGAGGTTTCCACCACGGTGTCGGCGATTGCCACAGAAATTGCACCCGTT
>JBEAXB010000056.1:0-1659 GCA_041160045.1 Actinomycetota bacterium | reverse complement strand
TTCGAGCCACGCACGGTGTACCCCGCAGCATCGCTCAATGCGAGGGCATTGTTTGCACGCACCGCAACAATCGACAGGGCTCGTGATGCAATTGCGTTTGTTGTGATGTTCGTTGCCGGGGTGAAGGTAGCTGCCGCATTCACATTCGAGGACTGCGAGGTTGTGTGAGCAACGACTGGCGTTGAAACTGAAGAGAACGCATGTCCGTAGTTGAGAACCGTTGCCGTTGCCCCACTGTTGTTTGCATTCAATCTCATGGTCACTGAAGTTGCGGCGTCGGCAACCCGCCACGAAATCGACATCGAAAAAGTTGAAGGGGTTGTGGTGGTATTGGAGACCAATAGCGTCCATCCATCTGGGGTCGTCGGAATAGCGCCGTTGTTATTCACCGTGACGAGAAGAAGAATGTCACCAACCACGACTCCAGACGGATAGGAAATTGTTCGATTCCCATTATTTGTTGCTGTAACGAAAGTTCCAAGTTGTCCGAACTTCCAGTTCGGTGGAGTAATTGTTGTGCTTGCTGCACTCGCACCGCGGCTCCATGTTGCAACGCCATCAACAACTGCATTCGGTTGTTCGGTGTAGGTGTAGGAAGTACCTGCAACAACTCCCGAGTCACTGCACGATGCAATTGCGCCATTGACGACTGGTGCTGCGGGTGCATTGCACACTGTGGCAACAGACCCTGTCGACGACGTGCGAGTCACCGTGTAGGCGACTGCCTTGTTCGACGACAGGGTCACTGCCGGCCACGCCAAAGCGATGGAATCATCGCTCATTGTGGGCGAAATAACTGGTGCCACCAGGGGGGAGAAGGTGGCACCAGAGAACGGATGGGACACACCGACCAAACTGGCCGACGAATGGGCGCTCGTTGAGAAAATCTCAAGCGAAGCAGAGGAGAACATTGCAGCCGCGAGTACTACCCCAGCAACTATGCGTCGCAATGTTCTCCCCCAAATCATGAGTTAGCCCCAGGTGATGGTGGAGCACTGACGATTGGCGACGCAGGATCCGATTGGGTTGTTCGAGCTTTGTGCGGCGTGGAATGTCAGATCAAGATTCGCTGTGCCACCTTGCAATGCATTTGCTGCAGCAATCGGGAGTGCGTACACAACGTCAATCGAGAACTCGTCACCTTGGGCTGCCGCAGTGGTGTTGATCAACAGGTTCGTCACCGGTGTCCCAGACACGACTGTTGTGTCAACGCCGGCAGCTGTCTTATACGTCGTGCCATTGATCATCGCTGCAGCACCATTGACGTTGATCTTGAACTGAAGACCAGAGGCAGTTCCTGTGAACAAGTTGGGTGTGCCGCCAGCGATTGCTGCATCAACTGCAAGCCATGCACCAGCGGAACCGGTGTACTTCACTTTGTACGAGCAAGCGACAAGTGATTGAGAACCAGATCCGAAGCCAACCGAGGAATCTCCTGGCATCATGTTTGTGACATTACAGGCAACGCTCGAGGGAGTTCCTGCAGCAACCGAAACTGTGCCGGCTGCAAATGTGTCTGTTGCCTTGGATTCTGTTGCACTGAACAGAGCGCTCGTGGTTCCGAGTGCCAGAACCCCTACTGCCGCGAGTGATGTCACGACTGCCAAGGAGTTCGTAACGAGACGTACTGCTTTGATTTTCATATCTGGTTTTCCTTTT
>JBEAXB010000265.1:0-3039 GCA_041160045.1 Actinomycetota bacterium | reverse complement strand
TGGATTACAAACATGGTGGACAACGCGCCTCATCGATGCGTTGCGTTACACAGTGGGAGTCAAATTCACTGTGGAAGGTGCAGACAAGCTTGGCACCGGGCCATTTGTCGCTCTGTGTCGTCATGCGAGTTTGGCCGATTCCATTATGAGTGCTTGGGTGGTTGCATCACATGCTGGATTGCGCCCCCGCTATGTGCTGAAAAAGGAACTAATGATGGATCCGTGCCTCGACATTCTTGGGCACCGTCTTCCGAACTACTTCATCGATCGCGAGTCCCCAGATATCGCAGCTGAACTTGTCGGTATCGAGCAAATGGCAGACCATCTGATGCCAGGCGACTGCTGCGTAATCTTTCCCGAAGGCAGTCGCGCGTCGGCAGCTAAGCGTGAACGATCCTTACAAAAATTGCGCGAGCGCTCTCCCGAACGGGCGGCACGACTCGAGGGGCTCAAGTATCTGATTGCCCCGAAACCAGCTGGTGCGAGTGCATTGCTGTCTGCAGTGCCTGAAGCGAGGGTTCTCACCATGTGGCATAGCGGCTTTGACGGCTTCGATACCTTCAAAGGAATCCTGCGTCATCTAGGTTCTGCTCGTGCCCGCATTCATGTGAAAGTGGAAGAGCACAAACGTGAAACCATCGTCGCATGGCTTGACAAACAATGGGTGGAGATGGACAACGCAGTTGCTCGTCAAATCGCCATTGATTCTCATATTTAGATAACCGGGGGTTTTTATGGGTAACGCAATGTTGATTGCAGCAATCACGATTGCAATTGTGATGGTCGGAACATGGCTATTGAGTCTGGTGTTGAAGAATGCGTCGATCGTCGACATTGTGTGGGGTCTTGGTTTTGCCATTACGTCGTGGGTATTGGCTGCAACCGTCGATGGCAACAGTGGTCGCCAAACTTTGCTCGCTGTCATGGTCGGGCTGTGGGGAGTGCGTCTCGGCGGGTATCTCGCTAAGCGCAACATCGGTCATGGCGAGGACTGGCGTTACAAGGCCATGCGCAAGAAGAAGGGTCCGAAGTTCGGTCTCATCAGTTTGGTCACCGTGTTCGGGCTGCAAGGAACACTGATGTGGGTCGTGTCTCTGCCCGTCATGTTCGGCAATGGTGATGCAACGCCAGGAGTTGGCCCGATTGCTGTCATGGGTATTTGTCTGTGGGCCACAGGCTTTGCGTTCGAATCTATTGGCGACTTGCAGCTCGCAAAGTTCAAGCGCAATCCAGATAACGCAGGAAAAGTGATGGATCAGGGGCTCTGGAGCCTCACTCGTCACCCGAACTATTTCGGTGATGCGTTGCTTTGGTGGGGTATTGGCCTAGTCGGCGCCGAGACCGGTAGCGGCGTCATTGGACTTGTCGGGCCATTGGTGATGACAGTGTTCTTGCTTCGGGTCTCAGGTGTTCCAATGCTCGAGCGATCGCTGATGAAACGGCGCGAGGGATATGCCGATTATGTGGCTCGCACCAGCGGATTCATCCCGCGTCCTCCGAAGAAACTTGCGTAACTAGAGCACAGACAATGCGTGGACCACATCATCGATGAGGTCGGTGGCGTCTTCGAGCCCAATCGAAAACCGAAGCAAACCGTCGGTGACGCCGATTGATTCGAGTGTGTCTTTCGGCAAGCCCACATGTGTGCTCGTGGCCGGATGACAGACAAGCGTTTCTGGTCCACCGAAGGATGTTGCGATGTGGGCGAGCTGAAGCGAAGAGACGAACGATTGGCATTGGTCGAATGCGCCGTCAATTTCAACAGCAACGATTGATCCGCCCAGTCGCATTTGTTGCTTGGCAAGCGAATGCTGGGGATGTGATTCAAGAAACGGGTGAGCCACCGATTTGATTTTCGGATGTGATTCGAGTGTGCGCGCGAACAAAAGAGCGGTCTCATTTTGTCGGGCTGTTCGCACACCAAGTGTTCGAATACCGCGCAGTGCATTTGCGGCATCGTAAGGCGACGCAACAGCGCCGTGCATCACTGAGTAGTGCCACACAGATTCGATGAGGTCCTTTTCACCCGCAATCACACCGAGAAGTGCATCGTTATGACCACCGATTCCCTTTGTTGCCGAATGCAGAACGATGTCGACACCAAAATCAAGCGGACGCTGTCCCATCGGCGTGGCAAGTGTCGAATCCACAACAACGAACGGGCCTTTGATGGCTCCGACTTCTGCGAGGTTTGTGATGGCAAGACGTGGGTTCGACGGTGTCTCTGCGAGTACCAACATCGTGCGCCCAGGAATCACTGCGGCTGCAAAGGAACCAGGAACATTCGGATCCACGAGCGTTGTCTCGATGCCAAGTCGCGCACATGGCCCAAGCAGAAAGGACAATGTCGCGCCGTACATATTGTTCTGAGCCACGACATGGCTGCCACTGCTGCATAGAGCAAGCACAACCGATGAGATCGCACCCATGCCAGAGCCAAATGCCAATGCAGATTCGGCGCCTTCCAATTCGGCGATGGCTCGCTCAAACTGCGAGACCGTGGGATTGGCGAATCGGGAATAGAACGTGTCTGATCGCGCGCCCGTGGCCCGTTTGGTGGCATCTTGCAGGCTGTCTGATTCCCACACAGTGCTCGGCCAGATAGCAGGCGACAGGGAGCGATCTGTGTCTCGACCCGACGTGATTGCTGAAGTTTCTGGCTTTTGAGGCACTTGAAGATGATAACGAGCCGAGAGTGGCACTTTGGCAGTCATTTTCGAGGTCGAGTCGCGCGAGGAGACTCTGGGGTAGCCTTACTGCCATGTTCTCTTACTTAGACGCCGCTAGCGGCAGCATGATTATCACTGCCATCGCCGGTGGATTCGCGGGCCTCGGCGTCGCCGTCAAAATGGGCATGGCTCGTTTCAAGTCAAAGGTCACCGGGAAGCCGGTTCCCGAGTTCGAATCCTCTGACGAAGACGACACCTCTTCAGCACACGACTGACCCATGTCGAACATTCAGCAGGATCCAGGTTCATTTCGCGACCCCTTAAGCAAGGTCTTTGTCGGAGGCGGCAAGGTCGTTCGGGCATTCACCCA
>JBEAXB010000264.1:0-3784 GCA_041160045.1 Actinomycetota bacterium | reverse complement strand
CGACTTCTCATTGAAGCTGTGTGGGGCAGGTGGCATCCGCGGTTTTCTCGCATGGTTGAACTTGTGGCCAGTGGTGCAATTGGAGAAATCGAGCACATCGAGACGGCTTTCACATTCACATCCGAGATGACCGACAACTATCGCCTCAGCCCTTCCATGGGTGGCGGTGCCTTGCTCGATGTGGGTTGTTACCAGGCCCATGCATGGGTCGCCCTCACGAATGGTGCAACAGATGTTTCGATCACCAATCTTGCGCGCATCGTCGGGCCGACCGGAATCGATCTGACCACCGATGTGGCCGTGCGCATCAACAACTCGGTGACCGCTCACGCAGTGAGTTCGTTTGCTCTACCGAGCCAGCAACAATTCATTGTTCATGGGTCCACCGGACACATCAGCACGGAATCCGGAGAGTCGTTCACAACGTGGAACGAAGCCAGTTCGTTGCGCGTCAATGATGTTGTTGAAGAATTCGCCGTCACTAATGCATTTGTGGAGATGGTGGAAAATGTGAGCCGAGCCATCGACGGTGAAGCTGGTTGGTATGTACCAAGTGCTGATTCAATTCGGGTGGCCGACATTCTCGACGCCATCGCGCGTCACCCGTAAATCACAAAAGGCCCGGTTCCTCACTTTGCAGTGATGAACCGAACCTTTTGTTCGATGTTTCAATCAGTAGAGACAAGCTCTACATAAGAATTAACGACGCTTTGCAGCTGCCTTCTTCACAACCTTCTTGGCTGTCTTCTTGGCGACTGGCTTCTTAGCGACGGCCTTCTTCTTTGCAGGAGCTGCCTTCTTCACAACCTTCTTGGCTGCTGCTTTCTTAGCAACTGGCTTCTTCTTTGCAGGAGCTGCCTTCTTCACAACCTTCTTCGCAGGTGCTGGTGCAGCTGCGCGCTTGACTGTGTTCACCTTTGGTGCTGGAGAGACACCGAGTGCGATGTCCTTGAAGCCCTTGAGTGCTGTGATCTTTGCAACTGTTTTTGCTTTGATCTTGATTGTTTCGCCTGTGGCTGGGTTACGACCCATACGGGCTGGACGCTTGATCTTTGCGAATTTCGCAAAGCCCGAGATATTTACAATCTCGCCTTTGGCGACGTTCGCAAGGATGACGTCGATTGTTCCTTCAACCATCTTGGCCGCTGTCTTGTTATCGACATCGGTGTGAATGGCTACTGCTTGAATGAGTTCACGTTTCTTCATGAACTTGAAGTTATTCCATCTGGTGACTGAAAAGGTGGATATCCATTGACTTTTTTGTCACTCACTGAAAATCCACTTTTCGGCGGGGGCGCATTCATTGCTCTTTTGGTGAAGTGAGGGCACACGCGATAAAAGACTCGTCGGTATGGCGGGTGGTCGTGCCTCACCATGAGTGAGAAATGCCGCAATCTGCAGTATTTACTGGGTTTTCGGCGTTTCTTGAGGGTGAAGGGTGAGGGTGCGATGGGCCATCTCGAGCGCCTCATCGGTGTCATGGGTGACCAGGACTGCTGTGGTGGCGGTCTCTCGAAGTGCCCGAATCACATCGTGCATAAGTGCGTGATGGGTGACCGGGTCGAGCCCCGTGAGGGGTTCATCGAGCAAAAGCACCCGTGGAGACGGGGCTAATGCTCGCGCAAGGGCGACTCGGCGAGACTCACCACCTGAGAGTCCAGAGATGTTTCGGTCTGCGAGATTGGCCAATCCGACCATGTCCAATAGTTCTCGAACTCGTCGAGAACGCTCTGGTTTGGGCGTATTTGACATCTGCAGGCCAAACTCCACATTGTCAAAAACTGTCATCGTCGGAAACAGATCACCGGTTTGGGATACCAGTCCGATTCCACGTTTGTGTGTCGGAGCATTTGTGACATTGACACCGTCAATCAGGACGGAACCTGAACGGATGCGAATAAGGCCGCAGATGGCGTGGAGAACAGTGCTTTTGCCAACGCCGGACGGCCCGGTAATTGCAAGAGTCTCGCCAGTTGCAACAGAAAAAGATAGGTCGTCGATAATGGCGGTGTTGTCGTAGGCAACGCAGAGGTGGGCAACATCAAGCACGGCTCATGATCCCGACTGTGATGATGATCATGAGAGAGGCAAGAGCGAACCCTGCTTGTTGCACCGCAACTCCTGGACGCCCAATCATTTGAGCAATGGCAAGTGGGAGCGTGGTGGAGTCTGTGCGGGACAGAAATGAGGTTGCCCCGAATTCACCAAGCGATGTTGCCATGGCTAATCCGCTCGCCCGAAGCAGGGCTGGTCTGATGATGGGCAGTTCCACCCGGGGACAGAACTGATTGCTGGTTCAAGAACCCGAATTGCAATGGGAAGTGCAATGAGGGCATGAATGACCGGAATCAACCATTGCTGGCTGCGCCACGCGATTGGATCTGAGTCGAAAGTAATGATCAGCCCGATACCCACTGTTGCTGCAGAGATGGCAAGAGGCAGCGATGTCACGATGCCGAGGAGCGATTGTTTCGTCGATAGGGCTGTCGCTGCAAGCAACGCGAGGGGAACGCACACGATTGCTGCGGTCAATGCAAAAACGAGCGATGTGCCGATGACGCGGTGGGTGGAGATTGCAAGAGATGGAAGGTCGCCAGAGAAAATACTGCGCCACGCAGCGGTAGTGAATTCGCCGCGAGCAAAGAAGGAACGGTGAATGGTGGCAATCATGGGTGCGGCAACCATCGCACACGATGTCGTTGCGAAAAACACAACGATGAATCGGTTTCGTGGTTTTGCCGCAAGGGCTTTGGGGCTTCTGATCTGCAGTGCCAGTGTTGCTGCACCTGCAGTGCGGTGGGTGAGAAACAACACCGATCCGACGATGACAGCCTGCACCGCTGCCAGTGCAGTGGCAGTTCTGGTGTCTCCGAGGCGAACCGCTTGAATGAAGATCTCGGATTCCATTGTGCGGCGGGAGACTCCGCCAAGGATTGCAATGACCCCGAATGAAGAAAAGCAATAGACGAAGATCAGCGCCGATGCACTCACCGTCGCTCGTGAAATCTGCGGCCATATCACGCGAGAAAATACTCGTAATGGCGGTGCCCCGAGAGTTGAGGCCGCATTTTCCACTCGCTCGTCGAGCAGTGCCCATCGAGGGCCCACCACCCGCAAGACAATTGCGATGTTGAAGATGACATGTGCCCAGATGATCGGCAACACTCCGCGAGAGTCATTGATTGCAAGAACACCTGCAGCCACCACAACGGATGGAAGAAGAAATGGTGCCGTGAGAATACCGTGGGCGATGCGGGCGCCTCGAAATCTGAAGCGCGACAATGCCCATGTTGTGGGAATTCCGATGGCCAGGGTTGCAACGGTGCTCACAACGGCTTGCCATGTGGAAAACCACATCACCGCGAGCATGGAACGGCTGCCGAGCACCTCAAGCAATTCGGATGCTCGCAGAAAGCGGGCAAATGTATTGCTGACGGGCAGCACAAAGAAGACAAGCACGAATGCCATCGGGGCAACGAGCAGGGTCAGTTTCTTCATCCGATGGCGATGTCTCTCCACTGGTCAAGCCATGTATCGCGATTCTTTTCGATGTCGGACGGGTCGATCTGCAATGGGTTGGTGGGCGTCACTGCAAAGGACTTGAAGACCTCGGGCAAGACCACTGCCTTGTTTATCGGGAACACGAATAATGACAGGGGCATGGACTCCTGGAATGAAGTGTCGAGCAGGTACGAGATGAGGAGTGCAGAGAGTTTCGGATTCTTTGTTCCGCGCAGTGTTCCCACATATTCGGTTTGGCGAAAGCATGTCGATTCGATGACAC